>CALICC010000242.1 GCA_938049325.1 uncultured Ilumatobacter sp.
CGACGGCGGGCGCTTCTAGTCCGATTCTACCGTACGTTTGTTCGCCCTTCGTCGAATCTTCGATCATAAGTTGTCTTTTCGGAAACGGGCGCTAGATTGATCTGACCGACTCCCTCCTCGTTCCGTCTTTCGAGATCACGATTGGAGGTCAACCGATGCGCACACATGACGATGCCCAGCGGGCGTGGTGCCTCGTGTCGGAAACTGACCCGTCGACCCTCGATGCGGAGGCGATCGGTGCGCTGCTCGCTTCGCTCACCACCATTCGGAGCGCGTGCGACGCCGTCGAGGTTCTTGCGATCCGTCGCTCTCGTGAGTTGAACGCGGCGGGAGCGTCGGCGCCTCCCGAGAGCGTGCTGACCGCCGAGACCGGGCGTTCCAGCCGCGACGCACGCACCGCTTCCAAGCGCGAACAGGCGTGCGCAGCAATCCCCGCGCTCGAGAATGGCCTGACTGACGGATCGCTGTCGTCGGGGCACCTCGACGCCGCGGCCGCCGTGCATGCACGACTCGACGACACGATCGCCAACGAGTTCGCCGACCATGCGGACGACCTGATCGCCCGCGCCGCACACGTGACGGTCGACGCGTTCGAGCGCGAGTGCAAGGATCTCGCCCGCCACCTCACTGCTGTTGCCGACCGCAACGCCGAAATCGACGAACTCGACCAGCAACGAAAAGCCTCCGAGGTGAAGCGCTGGGTCGATCGCAACACCGGCATGCATAAGACACTCATCAGCCTCGACCCGCTCCGCGACGCCAAGATGTGGAAGGTCATCAACGCACAACTCGGTCGAGAACGCCAACGGCAACAAGCCAGCAAGCCTCCGGTTCCTTTCGCAGCGCTCCAGGCTGAAGCCGTCGTCAACAGCGTCACCGGGTCACACTCTCCCGAGCCAGACCCGGCCCGGTCCGGTCGCCCAGGATCCAGCATGTCGCCCGCGATCCCGGAATTGTCGGTGCTGGTGAGCTACGAAACGCTGACCGACGACCTCCGAGGCGCCGGGTACGTCTGCGAAACAGACGACGGCACGCTCCTGCCGGCCGCACTCGTGCGCCAGATGGCATGCGACGCGCAGATCGTTCCCATGATTCTGGGCTCACGAGGCGAAGTCCTCGACCAAGGCCGCACCGTCCGCACCGCCACGCCACAGCAGCGCCGAACGCTGGCGGCGATGCACGCCACCTGCGCGTTCCCCGACTGCACCGTCGAGTTCTCAGCGTGTCGGATTCACCACGTGATCTGGTGGTGGAAGCACCGCGGCAAAACCGACATCGACAACCTGCTCCCCCTCTGTGAACGCCACCATCACCTCGTCCACGACGGCGGATGGGGCCTCGTGCTGAACTCAGAACGGATTGCGACCTGGACGCGCCCCGATGGCGAGCTCCATCACTGCGGAAACACCATCAATCGCGGGAACGCCACCAACCGCGGGAGCACCAGCAACCGCGGATGCAGTCCGCCAGGCTCGACCGGGCCGACCGGGCCGACCGGGCCGACCGGGCCCACCGGGCCGACCGATCACCGACCTCAAGATGTGCCTCCTCGGAGGTGAGCAGCGTTCCGCCGAGTGTCGGTCAGCACGTGGGACCGCGGGAGAACCGAGTGCGGGACCGCTGGTGGGACCGAGTGTCCGAACGCGTGGCGCCACCGTGATCGAACATGGCGATAACTTCGAGGAGGCTCGTGGTGCAGTGTCGATCGACCGCCGAACGTCAGGCGGCGCGAGCTGCTCGAACGATCTCGAGCATTTCTTCGATGGTCGTTTCGAGGTCATCGTTCACCACGACATGATCGGCGAGCTCACGGCCGATCGGTTCTTCTTCTTCAGCCTTCTTCAGTCGCGCGAGCACCTTGTGGTCGACGTCACCGCGGCCGCGCAACCGACGCTCTTGCTCTGCGCGCGATGGCGGCAGGACGAAGATGAGCAACGCGTCCGGGCTCATTCGTTTCACCTGCTGCGCTCCGTCGACCTCGATTTCGAGGACGAGGTCACGATCATCGCCGGGGTCCGGTGTCGGCGTTCCGTAGTAGTTGCCGAGAAACTCGGTCCACTCGAGGAACCCGCCAGCGGCGATCCGTTGCTCGAACGACTCCGAATCGGTGAACACATAGGCGTCGTCAGCCTCGGACGGGCGCTGCTCGCGAGTGGTCCATGAACGACTCAACCACAGCGCATCATCGCGCTGCACGAGGGCATCGACAATCGTGCCCTTGCCGACCCCGCCGGGTCCGGAAACGACGATGATCATGCGATCAGAGCGGATCGCGGCGCTTGAGATCCCGCGGCGTTCAATGCAGTTCGTCCAACAGCGCTTTGCGCTGCTGGGCACCCAGACCCTGAACGCGCCGATTGTCGGCGATGCCGATCTCTTCCATCAGGCGACGAGCCTTGACCTTCCCCACGCCGGGGAGTGATTCGAGCATCGACACAACTTTCAACTTGCCGACGTTCTGATCGTCGGAGTCGAGTGCCTCTTTGAGGGTCATCGACCCCATCTTCAGACGAGCCTTGATCTCGGCGCGAGCTGTGCGAGCTTCGGCCGCTTTTTGGAGCGCAGCCGCCCGCTGCTCGGGAGTCAACTGTGGTGGGGTTGCCATCTATTCACGGTAGCGCAGCGGCATCGGTGGTGTGTGCGATTCCCTTCGCTTCCATCCACTGGAGCAACTCCTGCTGCACCTTCATCGGCGCTGACGGATCAACGAACGAGGCAGTGCCGACCTGCACTGCTGTTGCGCCGGCGAGCAGCATTTCGGCGGCTTCCCACCCCGACGACACTCCCCCGACACCGATGATCGGCAGGTCGGGCAGCGCGGCATGAACGTCGTGGACGGCTCGGACGGCCACGGGATGGATCGCTCGCCCTGACAGCCCTCCCCCGCCTGCGCCCAGAACCGGTCGCAACGTGGCCGGGTCGTATCCAAGACCGAGGAGCGTGTTGATGCACGTGACCGCCTCGGCCCCGGCCTCGTGCACCGCACCCGCCACATCGATGATTCGATCGGTGTTCGCGCTCAGCTTCGCCCATCGAGGACGCTCGCACGCTGCCGTCGACGCCATGACCTCGGCCGACAGCTCAACATCGTGCGCGAAGATTGACCCGCGCCCCTCGAGGTTCGGACACGACAGGTTGACCTCGACGGCCACGACCTGCTCCGGCGCCGCCGCCAATTGCTCGGCGGCACGCCGATAGTCGTCGAGCGAACGTCCCCAGATGCTGGCCACCACGGTGGCGCCCGTTGCCAGCAGGTCCGGTAAGACCTTGGCCAACCAGTACTCGATGCCCGGCCCCTGGAGTCCGACCGCGTTCATCATCCCCTGCGCGGTGGGATGAACGCGTGGTGCCGGATTTCCCGCCCACTCGTACGGCGCGAGCGACTTGGTGACCACGGCGCCAAGGTGCGAGAGGTCCATGTACGACGCGAACTCGGCGCCGTAACCGGCCGTTCCCGAGGCGGTCATGACTGGCCCCGACAAGGTCACCGAGCCGACCGTCACCTCCATGGCACAACCCACATCAGACCGCTCCGGCCGCGTGGTACTCCTGCAGCGAACGCACACGGACGTCGTCGGGACGCTCACTCAAGCCTTGCGCTGCGGCGAGCGCAGCGGCAACCGTCGTGACGCAACTGACGCCGTGCAGGCTGGCGGCCTTGCGGATCGTGGCACCATCGGTACGGCCGGCGCGGCCCCGCGGTGTGTTCACCACGAACCCGATCTTGCCGTCGGCAATGAGTTCGGGCGCCGTTGGCAGCGATGCTTCGTCTTCGTCGCCGCGCTTGCCGTCGTTGTGGACTTTGGCGACGATCTGATCGACGGGGAGATCGAACTGGGCGAGGTACGCCGCAGTGCCCGCCGTGGCCGCGATGCCCAACCCGAGCGACCGCAGACGTTGCGCCACGACGAGGCCCGCAGGCTTGTCGGGGTCAGCGAGCGAGAGGAACACCATGCCGTCAGACGCTCCGGTCGGCAGCACCGTGCCCGCAGCCAACTCAGCCTTGTAGAAGGCTCGCCCGAACGAGGAGTCGATGCCCATGACCTCGCCGGTCGAACGCATCTCGGGACCGAGCGCCGGGTCCACTTCGGGGAATCTCGTGAAGGGAAGCACCGCTTCTTTGACCGCAACGTGCGGCACTCGAGCTCCGCCACCATCACGAGCCTCGTCCGCCCCATCGAATCCGCGGTGTCCGCCACCGGCGGGCGGCTGCAACAGACCCTCGTCGCGCAATTCCTGCAACGTCGCTCCGAGCATGACACGCGTTGCGACCTTCGCCAACGGCACCCCGGTTGCCTTCGCCACGAACGGCACCGTTCGGCTCGCCCGAGGATTGGCCTCGATGACGTACACGGTCGTGCCGGCAACGGCGAACTGCACGTTGATCAGGCCACTGACGTCGAGTCGTTTGGCAATGGCAGCCGTGTAGGACTCCAGCACTTCGACCACCCACGACGGCAGCGTCTGCGGCGGGATGGCGCAGGCAGAGTCGCCCGAGTGAACACCCGCTTCTTCGACGTGCTCCATCACTCCCCCGATGTGAACCTCGCCGGTGTGGTCACGGATGGCATCGACATCGACTTCGGTGGCGTCGGCGAGAAATCGGTCGACCAGCACCGGCCGTTCGGCCGAGAGGCCTCCTTCTTTGCCGAGCGAACCGAATCCAGCCAACTCCTCCATCGCCAATGCAAGATGCTCGCGGTCATGGACGATCTGCATCGCACGCCCACCGAGCACATAGCTGGGACGCACGAGCACGGGAAACCCGATCTCGTCGGAGATCGCCAATGCCTGCTCCAAGTCGACGGCGGTGCCTCCTGGCGGTTGCGGAATGCGCAACTCGTCGCAGATCGCGTTCCAACGCTCGCGATCCTCTGCGGCGTCGATCGAGTCGGATGATGTTCCGGCGATCAGTTCTGCGGCGAGTTCGCCGGACAGCTTCAGCGGAGTCTGTCCACCGAGCGACACCACGACCTTGTCGGGCCGCTCGGCATCGATGACGTTGAGCACGTCTTCTTTCGTGAGCGGTTCGAAGTACAGGCGGTCAGACGTGTCGTAGTCGGTCGACACGGTCTCGGGGTTGCAGTTGACCATGATCGTCTCGTAGCCCGCGTCGCGCAGCGCGAACGACGCATGCACACAGCAGTAGTCGAACTCGATGCCCTGGCCGATGCGGTTCGGCCCGGATCCGAGGATCATGACCTTCTGCCGGTCGGACGGGCGGACCTCGGTCTCATCTTCGTAGGTGGAGTAGTGGTACGGCGTCTCCGCCGCGAACTCCGCGGCACACGTGTCGACCGTCTTGTACGTCGGCACGACGCCGGCGGCCAGCCGAGCAGCGCGAACCTCAGCCTCTGCGCAGCCCCACAGATAGGCGAGCTGCATGTCAGCGAACCCGAGTTGCTTGGCGCGCTTCCAGGCGCGCGGCGTCATCGCGTCGAGGTTCGTCGCTGCGAGCGCCTCGCGTTCTTCGACGATGATCGACATCTGGTCGAGGAACCACACATCGATCTTCGTGATGTCGTGAATCTGGTCGACCGAGTAACCGCGACGCAAGAGGTCGCCCACGTGCAGGATCCGATCAGGTGTCGGCGTCGCTGCGGCAACTTCCATGTCGGCGTCGGAGATCGACAAGTACTCCTCTTCACCCGCGTCGCAGTTCAGTCCGAACCGACCGAGCTCGAGCGAGCGCAGCGCCTTCTGCAGGCTCTCCGGGAAGGTGCGCCCGATGGCCATGACCTCACCGACCGCCTGCATCTGGGTACCGAGGACGCCCGAGGTTCCCGGCAACTTCTCGAATGCCCAGCGGGGAATCTTGGTGACGACATAGTCGAGCACCGGTTCGAACGACGCCGGGGTCGACATCTCCTGCGTCTTGGTGATGTCGTTGGGAATCTCGTCGAGCGTGTAGCCGACGGCGAGTTTGGCCGCGATCTTGGCGATCGGGAAGCCCGTCGCTTTCGATGCCAGCGCCGAAGAGCGCGACACGCGCGGGTTCATCTCGATGACGACCTGACGACCGGTTGCGGGGTCGACGGCGAACTGAACGTTCGACCCACCGGTCTCCACGCCGACGCGACGGATGCACGCAATGGCGGCGTCGCGCATTTCTTGGTATTCGACGTCGGTCAGCGTCTGGATGGGCGCGACCGTGATCGAGTCGCCGGTGTGGACGCCCATCGGGTCGAAGTTCTCGATTCCGCAGATGATCACGCAGTTGTCCGCGTGATCACGCATGACCTCGAGCTCGTACTCCTTCCAACCGACGATCGACTCTTCGACGAGGATCTCGCTGATCGGGCTCGCGTCGATGCCATTCTTGGCCAGGCGCTCGAACTCTTCGACGGTGTACGCGATTCCGGTCCCTCGTCCGCCGAGGATGTAGGCCGGGCGGATCATGGTCGGAAGCCCGATTTCTTCCATCGCTGCGCGAGCCTCGTCCATGGAGTGCGCGATGCGCGAGCGACACGACTCGAGCCCGATCTCGGTCATCGCGACCTTGAAGTTCTCGCGATCTTCCGCCGTCGCGATCGCCTCGGCGTTGGCGCCGATCATCTCCGGCTTACCGGGGACCCCGATGAGGCCGCGCTCGAACAGCTCCATCGCCACGTTCAGCCCGGTTTGGCCGCCGAGGGTCGGGAGCACTGCGTCGGGCTGTTCTTTCTCGATGATCGCCTGCAGCACTTCCCACGTGAGAGGTTCGACGTACGTGGCGTCGGCGAAGTCGGGGTCGGTCATGATCGTCGCCGGATTCGAGTTGGCCAGGATCACCCGGTAGCCCTCCTCTTTGAGGACGCGGCATGCCTGTGTGCCCGAGTAGTCGAACTCGCATGCCTGGCCGATGACGATCGGGCCGGAGCCGATGATCAGGATCGATGAGATATCGGTGCGCTTCGGCATCAGTGGGCCGCCTCTCCCTCGTGGTTCGCTTCGTCGTCGATCGCGCCACCGTCCATCAGCTGCGCGACTTGCTCGAACAGGTAATTGGCGTCGTGCGGTCCGGGGTTCGCTTCCGGGTGATGCTGCACACTGAAGGCGCGTTCGCTGTCGACCTTGATGCCTTCGCAGACATCGTCGTTCAAGTTGACGTGGGTCATCTCGGCGTTGCTCGGCAGCGTGCTCGCGTCGACCGCGAAGTTGTGGTTCTGGCTGGTGATCTCGACGCGACGGCTTGCGAGGTTCATCACCGGGTGGTTGCCGCCGTGGTGCCCGAACGGCAACTTGACGGTGTCGGCACCGATTGCACGCCCGAGCAGTTGGTGACCGAGGCAGATGCCGAAGACAGGGACCTCACCGAGGATGCCCTGGATCGCTTCAACCGCGTATGGCGACATCTCGGGGTCGCCGGGGCCGTTCGAGAGGAACACGCCGTCAGGCTCCATTGCGAGGATGTCGGCCGCCGAGGTCTGCGCGGGCACCACGTCGACATGCCCGTAGCGAGCCAGGCTCAGCGCGATGTTGCGCTTCATGCCGAAGTCGACAGCCACGATGCGCCGACGGCTCTCTGAGTCTGTCGCCGCGACCGAGTAGCCCACCGGCGTGGTGACCGTTCGTACGAGGTCGACGCCGTCGGTGCCGGGCTCGGCTTGCGCGGCGGCAAGCAAGTCACTTTCCGGGGCAGATCCGAACGCTCCTGGGATGGCACCGTGGTCGCGGATCAGACGGGTGAGTCGGCGCGTGTCGATGCCGGCAATGCCGGGCACTCCCTGCTGGAACAGCATCGAACCGAGGTCGGACTGCGCACGATGGTTGCTGTGGCGGCGAGCGAGGTCACGCACCACGATGCCCCGGCAGAACGTTCCGACCGACTCGAAGTCGGTGGCGTTGATGCCGTAGTTACCGATGTGCGGGTACGTGAAGGTGATGATCTGACCGGCATAACTCGGGTCGGTGATCACTTCCTGGTAGCCCGAGAGCACGGTGTTGAACACCACTTCGCCGGTGGCGATCGGAACGTGCGCTCCGATGAGGTCGCCTTCGAACACCGAGCCGTCCGCAAGGACGAGTTGCCCTTCTTTCATCACTTGACTCCTTCTCGCTGCATGACCATGCATAATACTGGATGTTCATTCATCATCGCGTCGCACTTCCGTCTCGCACCGTCAAGATTCCGTTCAGGACGGTGTGTTTCACCTTGCCGATCAAGGGCACGCCGACGAACGGCGTGTTGCGGCTCTTGCTCGCCAGGTGGGCCGGTACGACTTCCCATTCCTCAGCTGCGTCGAACACGGTCAGGTTCGCCGGCTCGCCGGGCACGACGTCGCGCCCATGAACTGAACCGAGTCCGGCGATCGCCGCCGGTTTCCACGAGAGGCACGCCACGATGTCGGCCAACTCCATGTCGCCGAGGTGCGCAATCGCCACACCGAGTGCTGTCTCCAGGCCGAGCATTCCGGGCGGAGCGAGATCGAGCGGCTGCTCTTTGGTCTCGCTGACGTGCGGCGCATGGTCGGTGGCGATCGCGTCGATGGTGCCGTCACGAAGACCGTCGCGAACGCTGGTCACGTCGTCCATCGTGCGCAGCGGCGGGTTGACCTTGTAGAGCGCGCTGTACGACGCGAGGAGTTCGTCGGTCAGGCTGATGTGGTGAGGCGTTGCCTCGGCCGTGATGGGCAGGCCGTCGGCCTTCGCCGCACGTACAAGCGCAACGCTCTTCTGCGTCGACAGGTGCAAGAAGTGAGCCGGCGCACCGGTGAGGCGCACCAGTTCGATATCACGATGGACCATCAGCTCTTCGGCGAGCGACGGCCATCCGGGAAGCCCGAGGCGACTGCAGCAGTCGCCCTCGTGCATCACCGCGCCCCCGGTCAGTCGCTCGACTTCGCAGTGCTGCGCCATCGTGACATCAAGGCCCTTCGCGTACTCGAATGCTCGCCGCATGAGAAGTGGGTCCTGCACGCCGTTGCCGTCGTCGGTGAAGAGTCGCACGCCAGCATCGGCGAGTTCGGCGAACGGGGTGAGCTGCTCGCCCGCTCGCCCCACCGTGATCGATGCCGAAGGATGCACGTCGCACAGTCCGGCGATCTGTCCTTGTCGACGCACGAAGTCGACGACGCTGACGCAGTCTTGCGTCGGGTCGGTGTTGGGCATCGCGACCACCGCGGTGTACCCGCCGAGCGCTGCTGCGCGCGAGCCGGTTTCGATCGTCTCGGCTTCTTCCTTGCCGGGCTCGCGCAAGTGTGAGTGCAGGTCGACGAAGCCAGGGCTCACCGTGAGCCCAGCAGCGTCGATCGTGATGTCAGGGTCACCGTCGAGTGCGTCGACGATCACGCCGTTCGAGATGTGGACGTCAGCCTGCCGAGTACCGCTCGAGTCGACGACGGTGCCGCCTGCGATCAGGATGTTGTTGCTCTCAGAAGTGGTCACGGCTGCTCCGTTCGTGCGGCGGCGACCGCCTCGGTGATTTCGATGTCGGACGTCGGGTCCGGGTTCGCCGACAGCAGGTCGTACAGCACCGCCATACGCACCGAGATGCCGTTGGTGACCTGTTGATTGATCACCGCACCCGGCAACTCGCTGAGATCGACCGCGATCTCGACGCCACGGTTGACCGGGCCGGGATGCATCACCAACGTGTGCGGTGCAAGCCGAGCCGCGCGAGCCGGGGTGAGCCCGAAGCGGTTGGTGTACTCACGCAGGTTGGGCACGAGCGCCTCGGTCATGCGTTCGTTCTGCATACGCAACATGTAGAGGATGTCGACGCCTTCACCGTCGGTACCGATCACGTCGTCGAGCCGGTCGGTCACCGCTTCATCGACGACGGGCGGCATCAATGTGGTCGGCGCCACCCACGTGACGTGTGCACCCATGGCCTTGAACGCAGCAGTGGTGGACCGGGCAACTCGACTGTGCTTGATGTCGCCGACGATCGCGACGCGCAGCCCGTCGAACCCCTCGGGCCGATTCAGCGCCGTGCGGACCGTGTACATGTCGAGCAACGCCTGCGTGGGGTGAGCGTGCCAGCCATCACCGGCGTTGACGACGCTCGCTTTCGTCCAGCCGTCGACAAGCCACGGCGCCCCGGTCGAGCTGTGCCGGATGACGAACGCATCGACGCCCATCGCCGCGATGGTCTCGATCGTGTCGCGGAGGCTCTCACCTTTACTCAGGCTCGACTGCGATACAGCGAAGGTCATGGTGTCTGCCGACAACCGCTTGGCTGCGGTTTCAAAGCTCAGGCGGGTCCGCGTCGAGTCTTCGAAGAACACGCTGCACACCGTCTTGCCGCGCAATGCGGGAACCTTCGGGTTGGGCCGACGGCTGACCTCGGCCATGGTGTCGGCCAAGTCGAGGATGCGTTGTACGCCGTCAGACCCGAGCTCCGAGATCGACAGCAACGAGCGCTTCATGCAATCACCACACCGTCGACGGTGACCGATACCGATTCATCGGTGCTCGTCGGCAAGTTCTTGCCAACGTAGTCAGGTCGGATCGGCAGCTCCCGATGTCCTCGATCGACGAGTACGGCGAGTTGAACCGCACGCGGCCGCCCGTAGTCGCCGAGCGCATCGAGAGCGGCACGCACGGTCCGGCCCGTGTAGAGCACATCGTCGACCAGGACGATGACCGCGTCGTCGATCTCGAAGGTGACGTTGCTGACCGAACCGGGACTGACCGGGCGCAGCCCGATGTCATCGCGGTAGAGCGAAGCATCGATCGAGCCCACGGGGATGTCATCGACGACGTCGGCGTCGATGCGGTTGATCTCGGCGCCGAGCGCCTCGGCGAGCCAGACGCCTCCGGTTTGGATCCCGACGAGCACCACGCCGTCGAGGCCCTGGTTCCGTTCGATGATCTCGTGTGCCATCCGAGTCGTGGCTCGGCGCACGTCTTCAGGGCCCAGGACAGCCTTGGGTGCCCGGTCTTGCGACATCTTTTCCTTTCCGTATGAGCCTCTCGGGACTCACTTCACGGTCGGTTCTTACGTTCGGCTTCGAAGGTAGCACGAGCGACCGACGATCCACGGAAGATCTCGGAATTCGTGACGCGAACTCCATCGACTCGGGAAGCCGGCCCGAGCAACCACCGGTCGCGGTCCGACTGCGTCAGCCTTCACCGACGATGTCGATACCGAGGTCAGCACACGTCTCGATCATCGTGCCGGTGAGTTCCTCGGCCTCCGGGTTGCCGATCAGATCGTTGCAGACTTGCTCCGTGGTCAGATCATCCCCGTCGCCCTCGGTCACATCGGCGGCAGCTTCGTCGGCGTCGGGATCAGCGGTGGTCACGACACCATCGCCCAGGGCATCCAGCGTCTCGGCGGAGGCAATCTGTTGTGCAAGGGCCTCGCTGACGAGACCGGTCGCCGCTGTGCCGCTCGCGGTCTGGATCTGCTGGATGAAGCCAAATGTCTGGCCGCCGTACAGTCCGTCGATGGCGATTGTCGGGAAGAGCGACTCGAGGTCGCGCTGCAACGTCTCGACCAGCACGCCGCTATCACACGGCTTGAGCGGGTACCCGGTCTCGGCCACGTACTCGGCGCACGGAACGGCCGGAATGTCGGCGACGTCGACCGGTTCCTCGACGGCTGGGGCCTCGGTGACCGGGGCCGCGACGGTCGTGGGTGCAGCGGAAGCTGGTGCCTCGACCCCTTCGGTGGCGGGCGTGCTGCTCGCTGCCTCCTCACCGTCCGACGACCCACCGCAGCTGACAGCGAGCACGGCAAGCGCTGCGATTCCGGCCGCACGCCGGACCATGTTCGAACGATTCTGCTGGTTCACCATGATCCCCTCGCCGGACGACGCCTCCGTTCGCCCCGCACCACTCTGGCTCAGATCGCGACACGAATTTCGACACGGAGCACTCAGACCTCTTTCGTGAGTGCAGGCGCGCCGAGTGCGACACGCCCGGTCTGGCCGAGTCGAAGGAGGCACGAGCTACTGTCGATCCATGGAAGATCTCGTAATTCGTGACGCAAATCTCGTCGACGGCAGCGGCGATCCCGCGCGCCTCGCTGATGTCGCCGTCAGCAACGGCGTGGTCACCGCGGTCACCGAGCCCGGAGCGGCCGGTTCGGCCACTCGCGCGGTCGAAGCCGAGGGGCGTCTCGTGACTCCTGGTTGGGTCGACGTGCACACGCACTACGACGCCCAGGCTTCATGGGACCCGTACCTCACGCCGTCGTCGTGGCACGGCGTGACGTCGGTCGTGATGGGCAACTGCGGGGTCGGGTTCGCACCGGCGGCTCCCGACCGTCACGAGTGGCTGATCGAGATGATGGAAGGCGTCG
>CALICC010000243.1 GCA_938049325.1 uncultured Ilumatobacter sp.
CGGATCGAGCACGATCCGCGCCCGCCCGTGTTGTGGTCGGCTGGGTCGTCTGTGCGAGGCTCGCTCGATGAGTGAGGATCGACCGCTACCGAATGTTTCGCACGACTTGACGGGCCAGGTCGCTCTGGTCACCGGTGCGACCTCAGGTCTGGGCTGGAGGTTCGCTCGAGTGCTCGCAGCGTGTGGCGCTCGGGTGGTCGGAGCCGGGCGTCGGCAGGATCGCCTCGACGAGCTGGTCACGCAGATCGAAGCCGACGGAGGCACCGCTATTGGCGTGCCGATGGATATGACCGACACCGACAGCATCCTCGCCGGGCTCGATGCCGCCGAATCCGCGTTCGGCACGATCACGATCCTGGTCAACAACGCTGGCATTCCCGACGCGCAGCGGGCGCACAAGATGCCGGTCGATCTGATCGACCGGGTGTTCGACACCAACCTGCGTGGGCCCTACGTGTTGTCGTGCGAAGTTGCACGACGACTCATCGACCAGAAGCTCCCGGGCCGTCAAGTCAACATCTCCAGTATCGGAGCCTCGCATTACGCGGGAGCGGGTGCCGCGCTGTATTCGGTGACCAAGGCCGGTATCTCGCGAATGACCGAGGTGCTGGCGGTGGAATGGGCCCGCAACCAGATCAATGTGAACGCCATTGCGCCCGGGGCTTTCCACTCCGAGATGATGGACGGAATGGTCGAGCGGATCGGGGACTTCAGCGAACACATGCCGCGCAAGCGGTTCGGCGAACCGGCGCAGCTCGATTCGACACTCTTGTATCTCTGTTCGCCCGCGTCTGATGCGGTCACCGGCACGGTGATCAAGGTCGACGACGGCCAGAGCCCTCGTTGAGAACGATGCAGTGTTGACCTGACACACTTGTCCGATGAGTGAGAACGACCCGATTCATGGCTGCCTCGAGCGTTGGAAGCAAAACCTCCGCGGCGAACTCGACGGCGGTTTGGACGCGATTCTGCACGAGGATGTCGTGTTCTTGTCGCCGATCGTCTTCACGCCGCAAGAAGGGCGCGAGATCACGAAGCTGTATCTCACCGCTGCGGGTGGCACGCTCGGGGGAGAGCCGGAAGCGTCCGGCGACTCCGGCGAGACCACAGGCGGGTTCGGTTACACGAAGCGAATCCTCGACGGTCATCACGCGATGCTCGAGTTCGAAACGCAGATCGACGGCAAGTACGTGAATGGTGTCGACATCATCACGTGTGATGACGACGGCATGATCACCGAGTTCAAGGTGATGATCCGTCCGCTGCAGGCGATCAACCTCGTACACGGGCAGATGAAGGCGATGCTGGAGAAGCTCAGCTCATAGCGGTGGGGGTGCAAGCTTCTCAAAGATAACGATGTTACGAAACGTCGTTGTTGTCACTATGCTCGGCGGATGCCTCGACCAAGGACCCGAACCGGCGCGCTGAAGGATCGGCTGCTGTCCGAGTCGATTTCGTTGCTCGAGTCGGGAGGCGCGGTGGCAGTGACGGCCCGTCGCGTGGCGTCTGAAGCCGGGACGTCGACAGCGGCGGTGTACGAGCTGTTCGGCGACAAGGCGGGGCTCGTTCGAAGCATCTTCTATGAAGGGTTCGAGCGGCTCGCTGCCGAATTGGTGGCGGAGGCTCCATGCGGTGATCCGTACCGCGACGTCGTCGCCATGTTCGACGCGACGCGCCGTTTCGCGCTTCGGTTCCCGATGTTGTTCGAGGTGATGTTCGCTCGTCCGTTCATCGAGTTCGAACCGGGCCCGAAGGACTTCGACGCAGCCGCGCAGATCTACACAGAAGTGATTCGGCGAGTTGCCGCACTTCTCGACACCGGCGAGACCGATGAGGTGACCGTCGACGCAGCGCATGCACTCGTGGCACTCGATCGAGGCCTCCTCGGTTCCGAGCTGAGCGGAGTGCTCGGCAGGTCGGCCGCCAGTATCGAGCGACGAAGGGCGACGGCTTTCGAAACAATGATCGTCGGGCTTCGCGCCAAGGTGGTCGGATCGTGAGTGATCGAGAACTCTCGACGGTCGTGCCGGACGGCTTTCGAATTCATGACCGGCGTAGCCCCGTCACCGATGCGTGGGCCCCGATCTACGCGAGAACCGACAGCGAGTCGGTCACGCTCGCTGTCCGCGTCCGCGAGCAACACTGCAACTCGCGTGGATTCCTGCACGGTGGGGTGATCGCAGGTCTCACGGACAACGCGATGGGTCTCTCCGTGCATCGAGCGGCCCAAGTGAGAGGGAGGTCGATCGACGGAGGCGCGCTCACGCTCGGCCTGGCGGTCGACTATCTGTCAGTCGCCAAGCAAGGCGACTGGATCGAAACACACTGTCGCGTCCACGCCCTCGGTCGCTCCATCGGTGTCGTCGACTGTCTCGTGGTCGACGCCGACGATCGGAGGATCGCGCGAGCCAACGCCAGCTTCCGGATCCGTACGGGCGAGTCCGCATGAAGCAGCTCGTCTTCGATGGACCGCGACGGGTTCGATGGGGCGAGACTGCGGTCCCGGTGCTGTCCGCTGGCAACAGTGCACTCGTTGAACCCGTCGCGGTGTCGACCTGCGACATGGACGCGGTCGCGCTGAGCGGGCTCATCCGCTTCAAACCCGGCACACCGCTCGGTCACGAGGGGGTGTGTCGAGTCATCGAGGTTGGATCCGACGTCGCGAACGTCGACGCCGGGGACCTGGTGATCGTCCCGTGGCAAATCTCGTGCGGGCAATGCGGCAGATGTCTGAGGGGACACAACACGTATTGCGAGGCGGTGCCAGCCGGGTCGTGCTACGGGTGGGGGCCGCACGTCGGGAGATGGGGTGGCTTTCTCGCAGATGTCATCGAAGTCCCGTACGCCGATCAGATGCTTGTTCCACTGCCCCATGGGATGGACCCCACACACGCCTCCGGTCTGAGTGACAACCTGGTGGACGCTTGGCGATCGGTCGTCCCACCCCTGCGCGAGTCACCATCGGGGCGCGTGCTCATTGTTGGGAGTGCGCTGGTCGACGGAGGGAGCATCGGGATCTATGCGACCGCGTTCGCGAGTGACGCCGCAGCCTCAGAGGTTGTCTACGTGAGTCCCCACGCCGAACATCGTGATCTTGCTGCTCGCCTCGGTGCGACCACCGTTGCAGATCTTCCCGACGTGAGCGATCTGGGCTACTTCGACGTGATGGCCGACACCAGCGGTACTCCCACGGGCTTGACAGCCGCACTCTCGTCGGGCGGACCGCACAGTACGTGCACCTGTACCGCCGGAGCCGTCCACCGACACGTCCCTCCAACGATTCCGATGTACGAGATGTACATGAACAACATCTCCCTGCGCACCGGTTGGGTCAACACCCGATCACTGATCGAAGAACCGATGGCCCGTCTTGCCGGCGGCGCGTTCGACCCCACTGAAATTGCGTCTGTGCACGTGTTCGACGACGCTGAAGCTGTGTTCGGCGAGCCGTTCATCAAGCTCATCCTCACCGAAGCGCCCTCTTCGGCAAGCGCACGTTGAAGCTCTCACGCGAGGCTCGCCCGACAGGGCGCGCCGTTCCTGCTCAGTGCGTCCGCTGAGCGATGCTCGGCGGAAGTATCAGGGTTCCAAGTCTTGCCCACCGTCGACGGTGTCGTCGGAGCCGCGAAGAAGGTCGAGCGCGTCGTCAGCGAGGCCTTGTCCGACCTCGTCGTAGAGATTGCGCACCTCGGTCGCCCCAGCGTCACTCAAGTCCACTGCTTCGTCGGCGAACTTTGCCGTTGCCAAGATGGCGACGTCGGGTTGGAAGGACCGAACTTGTTGGACCGCTTCGAGATTTGCCTCGTGCTCGCTCATCGCAAGGATCACCACGTGAATCTCGGCATGCAGCTGGAGGCGTTCCCAGAACTCGGAGTCCAGTGCGTCACCGCGGATGACGTTGCGCCCGGCCTCGACGTTCTGCGCGACTGTCACGTCTCGACGGTCGACGCCGAGCACGACGTTTCCGTGCGACGTGACGAGTCCGTCGAATGCTCCAGCGCCGACTCTGCCCATCCCGAACACGAGCACGCGAGCATCGGTCGGTTCGATCAAGGCATCGTCGAGTTGGATCGGCGAGCGTTGAAGGGGGCTGAGCCTGCTCGCGATCCGTCGGTAGAGCTGGAACCGCATCGAGTTCAGCGGTGAGGCCAGCACGAAGGAAACCGCCACAACAACCGCAACCGCCGAGGTCCAGCGAGGATCGAGCAACTCTTGGTCGACGCCGACCACTGCCACGATCAAACCGAACTCGCTGAACGTCGCCAATGTGGAAGATGTGTGCCACGCCGTCCTGAGCCGGAAGCGGAACAGGCTGACGAGCCAAAGAAAGCCGATCGTCTTGAGTGGGAGGAGCAGGAGGACCAGGGCGGCTACGCCGACCGCCGCTCCGTCCGGCGCCCCGCCGAGACCGATCGACAAGAAGAACCCGATGAGCAAGATGTCCTTGAACCCGAGCAGCGTGTCGGCCAGTTCGCCGGCGCGCGGATGGCTGGCGAGGCGAACGCCGACGATCAGTGCACCCAGATCAGGTTTGAGACCTACCTGCTCGAACGCCTCGGCGCCGACGGCGATTGCCAACGTCAACCCGAAGAGGAGTTGGAGTTCGCCTCGACCGCTCCTGTCGAGCAGCCAGCCGTACAACGGCTTCGCCCCGATCACGGCAACGACGACCGGGATTGCCCACCACGACGGTGGCTCGTCGACGGCGAACGTCAGGAACACCACCGCGAAGATGTCCTGAATCACGAGGACTCCAATGGCAATGCGGCCCTGAAGAGAGGTCGTCTCATTGCGTTCGCTCAATGCCTTTACTGCGAACACGGTGCTCGAGAACGAAAAGGCGAAGCCGATCAGCGCGGCCTCGGTGACGGTGAGATCAGCGGCCAACGGGAAGCCAAGAGAACCAAGCGCGAGAAACAGGCCACCGATGACCGAGGTCGTCACCGCCATGTGCAAGCTGGCCCCAGCCCACACCACTGGACGCCCCAGCGTCGACAGCTTGAGCTTCAGGCCAATGGCGAACAGGAGGACGAGGACACCCAGGTCACTGATCTCGTCAATCGCTGCTGTGGCCTCGTAGCCCAACGCGTGGAGAACGAATCCGGCGACCAAGTAGCCAACGAGCGGTGGAAGACGCACGCGTTGTGCGAGAAATCCCAGGGCGAACGCTGCAATCAGGAATGCGGAGTCCACTCAGCTCGATCATAGTTTGCGCCTCTTGCAATCGGAGTGGTGCCACGTTGTACGACGAGAGTTGGAACATGAACATGGTTCAGGTTATGGTTTGTCTCGATGGACGTTGCCCAAAAAATCGCTGGTCGTCGCGCTGAACCCGTGCAGCGGCGGGGTGTCGACAAGGTCGAAGCGATCCTTGCTTGCGCCCGCACCACCCTGAGCGATCCCAACGCGAACCTGTCAATTCGTCAACTGGCCACCGACACCGACATGTCCGTCGGATCCATCTACCGCTACTTCGACAGTCTCGAATCGGTGGTTGAAGCCGCGCTCACCGAACACGCCGAACGTGCCGAGCGCGAGGTCGGCCAACTCCTCGCACGCACGGAGTCAACCGATCTCGGCGATCTCTTCCAGCTCGTCTTCGAACACTTCGTCAAGCTGTACAAAGAGAACCCGAAGTTCACGAAGGCCAGATTCAGCGGTGCGTACGCGGAACGGTACGCCACGATCGAAGAAGCATCCAATGAACGGCTCTGCGCAACGCTCGTCGCCACAGCCATCGCGTCGGGGCTCGCACCCGACCGCCCGCTCACTTCCATCCGCGTCCTTGCGCACTGGAACGCAATCGGCGCCGTGCTGCGTACTGCGTTTGGTCACGACCCGGCACACACCGATCTGTACCTGGACGAAGCCCGACGGATGATCGACGACTTCACACATCACTACAGCTGAGCCGACCCAACCCAACAATCCGAAGGAATCCTCGATGAGCAACCCGACCCCAACACCCCACGACGTGAGTTCGATCGATCAGAAGATCAACTCGATCGGTTCGGCCATGCTGTTCGCCGAACCTGTCACGGCCGTTGGAGCAGCCGTCGACATCCCCAACGCACTGGTGTTCTACGCCGGCGGACGCGGTGGAGTTCTCGGAGCAGTTCCCTGGCCGCAGATCCAGTCGGCATTTGCCTTCTTCCCGTCCGACATCGTGAGTTCGACGTGGGACCAGGTGCTCGACTGGGGCGACCCGCCCACGATGTCGAAACACTACGCACAGGGGTTGTCGGCCTACGCCCGAGGCACGTTCAGCGACGAAGCCTCCGCAACGATCGTGGAATTGAGCGACATCGTGTGCGAGATGGTGGTCCCCATGGGATACCCCCTGTTCACGGGCTGGTCTGCGATGGCCCGACCGGGCGACAGCGCTGGTGATGCAGCGCTCGCGATCATGACGCTGCGCGAGCTCCGTGGCGACATCCACATCCAAGACATCGCAGCAGCTGGGATCCATCCGCTCGACGCCGAAGTGGTCGCCAGAGGGTCCGAGGGCGTCGCGTTGCACGGCTGGCAGCCGCCGTATCCCGACCCCGCGAAGCACGAGTCCGCCGTTCGAGCCGCCACGAACACGACGTCGGAGCGGATGACCGCCATCTACGCCAGTGCATTGACCGCTCAGCAGTGGTCCGCGTTCGCCGACGCCGTGGATCAAGTGTTCACCGACGTTCAGGTGACCACCTGAGCTCAGCTCGTTGCGCGGTAGGCGTCGACGATCGGCTCGAGCTCGGTCGGGGTGGCGCCGTGCATGATGACGGCGTCGGCGCCCAACTCGATCTGGCGACGCACAGCTGCTGAGCATTCGGTGGCGGTGCCTCGAGCCGCCGGGGCCAGCCACTCGTCGGGCAGAAGGGTGGCGATGTGCTCGAGCTGGTCGGTGGTGGCGAGTGCGTCGATCGCGCCAGGAATCGAGCGGACGAGGTCGTCGGCGCGGAATTGTTCGAGCACGGATGGATCCCAGTGGTTCGTGCTCACCATCAGATCGCCGTACCCCTGGAGGTACGTGGCGAGTCGGCCGACGGTCTTCTTGAGTCGGAGTGGTTCGGGCACGTGGTCACCAACCGTCGCGAAACACGACCAGACGCGGACCGATGCAGGATCACGCCCGGCTTGCTCTGCGCTCTGTTTCACCGTCCGCACGCACCGCTGGAGGGTTTCGTCGGTGAAGAACGTGTGCAGGATGATGTCGTCGAACAGGCGGCCCCCGAGGTCGAGCGAGTTCGGCCCGAATGCGACGAGCCCCATCGGGATATCGAAGTCGAACGCCGGGTCGAGTCGCAGAACCGGATAACTGCCAATCGGTCCGTCGTGGCCGATGATCGTCTCGCCGTGCCACAGGCGGCGCATCACGCCGACGAAGTCCTCCATCTGAGCTGTCGTGATACGCGGGATCCCGTAGGCGTCGAACATTGGGGCAATACCTCGGCCGATGCCGAGCGTGAAGCGACCGCCGGTGAGCGTGTGCATCGTGGAGGCGTACGACGCGGTCACCATCGGGTGACGGGTGTTGTGGTTCGTGGCTCCCGTGATGAGCCGCATGCGTTCGGTCACCGCGCCCGCGGCGCCCGACAGGGTCGCGACCTCCTTGATGTTGAAACGTTCGCTGAGGAACGCCGCGCCGAGCCCCAGTTGCTCACCGACGCGTAACTCTTCGAGCATGTCGCGTGGCGACTCAGGAGCCCCGGCGAGTGTGTAGAAGCCGAGTTCGTCGAGTGGCGCGGTGGCGTCGGTCATTGCCGAGACCGTATGAGGTCGAGGCTGTCGTGGGCACTATCGAGCATCGAAAGGGGGTCGTCGTCGGTTCGCTTGGCTACGGTGACGTCATGACCGATGAGGCACGTCCCTACGGCGGCGGCACCAGCGATCCGGCGCTCAAGCGAGTTCGAACGCGGCACTTTCAGCGTGCCAAGGAGAACGGCATCAAGATCACCGGTTTGACGAGCTACGACTACCTGTCGGCGTCGATCTTCGACGAGGCTGGCATCGACTTCTTGCTCGTCGGCGACTCCGCCGGCAACACGGTGTTCGGCTACGACACCACGATCCCGGTGACCGTCGACGAGTTGATTCCGCTGACGGCGGCGGTGGTACGCGGAGCGA
>CALICC010000244.1 GCA_938049325.1 uncultured Ilumatobacter sp.
ACCAGGTGTGTTCGCGAGACCGTGCTCGGGGCATCGAGTCGTACGAGACGAGCGTTCGACTCGGCCTGTGCCGTGGCGACGCTGGGGTCTCGCCCGATGACGATCGGTTCGATCACTGGAACGAGCGTGCCGTCGATGAGCTTGACGGCGACCGCCGACGGGCGCGCCCCGGGTTTGGGTCGACGCAACGTTGGGTCGGCGGTCGCGGGGTCGTCGATCCACGACACGGCGCCACCGGCGTCCGCGGTGTGGTCATCGACCAGCTCGACGTTCGGTTCGTCGACGAGCTCGTCGTCCGCTTTGTCGTCGCGGTGGTGGGGGGTGCTCTGCCGCATACCTGTGCCGACTTCGTCGAACTTCGGGGGAGCGACGCCGGTTGGCGACTCGAACCACGAGCGCCCGGTCGCGATCGAAGCGGCATCGAGTGCAGTGAGTTCGAGCACGATCGAACCCGCAGGGACGACTCCAGCGACGAGGTTGGTCTTGGCGTGGCCGGCGGAGCGATGATGGTCGGTCGCCGGGTCAGTGCCGCCCGCCGACACGACGGCGGATCGCCGGCCGCTGAGATCGACCAGCGAATCGCTGACCTCATCCGGTCGCGTGGGCACCAGGTCGTCCGTGTGCCCGAGGTGGACGGGCACGGCTCCTCGCGCCGTGACCCGGATGCTCGACCCGGCGGACCACGTTTGCGACGGGGTGGCCGACAGCGCTGACCAGTCAATGAGCACGAATGAGAGTTCTGATTCGAGCAGGTAGGCGGTGTTCTCGACCGGGTCGAACGTTTGGTCGTCGTCGTGGCCCTGCGGGGTGGTTCGCATGTCGAGGAACGCGTTGACCAGCGAGTCGATCGCCGCAGAGGGTTGCGCGTGTTCGTCGAGCTCGGGCACGAACAGCAGCGCCGATCCGGTACGGGCGACGCGGCCGTTGCCCACGCCGACGGTCACGCGGGCGAGCATCATCTCGCTGGACGTCGAGTCGGACACGGCTACATGTTGCCAAAGTTCCATGATTTCGGTGCGCTGCTTCCACTTTCGGAACAGGTGTTCGGGCGGTAAACTCGCTCGGGCATGGCCCCTCGCACCACCAACCCCGCCAAGGCTGCCGCCTCCGCTGCGCCGAAGAAGAAGCGTGCCGCTCGAGCCAAGGCTGCGGCAACCGAGCCGCAGATCGTGGTCCGCGGTGCACGCGAGCACAATCTCAAGAACGTGAACGTCGAGCTGCCCCGTGACAAGCTCGTCGTGTTCACCGGTCTGTCTGGTTCCGGTAAGTCGAGCCTCGCGTTCGACACCATCTACGCCGAAGGGCAACGTCGCTACGTCGAATCGCTGAGCGCGTACGCGCGGCAATTTCTCGGCCAGATGGACAAGCCCGATGTCGACGTCATCGACGGGCTCTCACCTGCCATCTCGATCGATCAGAAGTCGGCGTCACGCAACCCTCGGTCGACCGTCGGCACCATCACCGAGGTCTACGACTACTTGCGCTTGTTGTACGCGCGCATCGGCATTCAACACTGCCCGAATCACGGTGTCGCCCTGCAGCGTCAGACGCCGCAGCAGATCGTCGACCGGATCCTCGCGATGGACGAAGGCCTCCGTTTTCAGGTGCTCGCTCCGGTGGTTCGTGGACGAAAGGGTGAGTACGACACGTTGCTCCAAGATCTGTCGGCGCAGGGTTACGTGCGCGCGCGCATCGATGGTGAAACGGTCGACATCGACGAGTTCTTGAAGCGCGACGAACGACTCGCCAAGTACGAGAATCACAAGATCGAGATCGTCGTCGACCGCCTCGTGCTGAAGGATGGCATCGAGCGTCGGCTCACCGAGTCGCTCGAGCAGGACCTCACACTCGCCGACGGTGTGGCTGAGATCGAACTCGTGTACAAGGACGCCGAGAACGAGATGATGACGTTCTCGCAGCATCTCGCGTGCCCGCAGTGCGACACCAGTTTCGAAGAACCTGCGCCTCGCAACTTCTCGTTCAACTCGCCGTACGGCGCGTGCGCCAAGTGTGACGGTCTCGGCACCACCTTCGAAGTCGATCCCGAGTTGATCATCCCTGACGGTGACGTCGCGCTCGCCGACGGAGCGATCGCACCGTGGCGGAGCGCGAACACGCAGTACTTCACGCGCATGCTGGAGTCGGTAGCGAACGTCAACGACATCGACCTCCAGGCTCCGTGGGACGAGCTGTCCGCCAAACAGCAGAAGCTGATCTTGCACGGGGTCAAAGGCAAGATGACCGTCAAGTACAAGAACCGTTACGGCCGGTCACGTTCGTACTCGACCGAGTACGAAGGTGTCATCCCGTGGTTGCGTCGCCGGCACGAAGGCAGCGACAGCGAGTGGGCGCGTGAGCAATACGAGGGCTACATGCGTCTCGTCGCGTGTTCGTCGTGCGGGGGAGCGCGGCTCAAGCCCGCAACGCTCGCCGTCACGATCAACGGCAAACACATTGCCGAGGTGTGTGACATGTCGATCGGCGAGTCGGCCAAGTTCCTCGAGGCACTCGAACTATCAGAGCGTGACCGGATCATCGCCGAGCGAGTCACGAAAGAGATCAACGCGCGCCTCGGCTTCTTGCTCGATGTGGGTCTCGACTACCTCACGATGTCTCGTTCCGCCGGCACCCTCGCCGGTGGCGAAGCACAGCGCATCCGGCTCGCTTCGCAGATCGGTTCCGGACTCGTGGGAACGCTGTATGTCCTCGACGAGCCATCGGTCGGGCTGCACCAGCGCGACAACCAACGGCTGATCGACACGCTGACTCGGCTCCGCGACCTCGGCAACACCGTCATCGTCGTCGAGCACGACGAAGAAACGATCCGCACCGCCGACTGGATCGTCGACATCGGCCCAGGGGCCGGTGAACACGGCGGCGAGGTGGTGTACGCCGGGCCGGTCAAGGGCATCGCCAAGGTCAAGGAATCGGTCACCGGGCAATACTTGACCGGCAAGAAGTCGGTGCCGTTGCCCGAGCAGCGGCGTTCGCAGAGCCTCGACCAGCTTCAGATCGTGGGAGCCCGCGAGCACAACCTGCAGAACCTGACGGTCGACATTCCGTTGGGCAACTTCGTCTGCGTGACCGGCGTGTCGGGTTCGGGCAAATCGACGTTGATCCGCGACATCCTGTTGCCGGTCCTGATGCAGAAGATCTACAAGTCGAAGCTGCCTGCCGGCAAGCACAAGCGGATCAACGGCATCGAGCACCTCGACAAGGTGATCGACATGGACCAGTCGCCGATCGGTCGCACGCCGCGTTCCAACCCGGCGACCTACACCGGTGTGTTCGACAAGATTCGCAAGCTCTACTCGTCTACCAACGAGGCCAAGGTGCGCGGGTATCTACCAGGACGATTCTCGTTCAACGTGAAGGGTGGGCGATGTGAAGCCTGCGCCGGCGACGGAACGATCAAGATCGAGATGCACTTCCTGCCCGACGTCTACGTGCCGTGCGAGGTGTGCAAAGGGGCGCGTTTCAATCGCGACACACTCGACATCGAGTTCAAGGGCAAGAACATCGCCGAGGTGCTCGACATGCCCGTTGCCGAAGCGGTGAACTTCTTCGCCAACCAGCCGGGGATCGCCCGGTTCATGGAGACGTTGATGGACGTCGGTCTGGGCTACGTACGGCTCGGACAGTCGGCGCCAACACTGTCCGGTGGAGAGGCGCAACGCATCAAGCTGGCCACTGAACTGGCGAAGCGTTCGACCGGCAAGACGATCTATCTGCTCGACGAGCCGACGACCGGCCTTCACTTCGACGACGTGCGTCGCCTGCTCACGGTGCTGCAACGGCTGGTCGACAAGGGCAACACGGTGCTCGTAATCGAGCACAGCCTCGACGTCATCAAGACCGCCGACTGGGTGATCGACCTCGGCCCGAACGGCGGGTCGGGCGGCGGCACCGTGATTGCGGAAGGGCCGCCCGAGCACATCGCAACGGTCAAGGGCTCACACACCGGCCACTATCTCCGCGAACTCCTGCCGTCGAGCTAGCTCACCGCTCGGCGCACGGCGTCGGCGGTGCGGTGGGCGATCCAGCGGACTTTCCGAGCTGTTCGTTTCGGCACCGAAGCGAACAGTGCCGCCGCCGTGTCGCGCGTGCCGTTGTCGCTCGTCCACTGAACCGTGGCGTGGACCTCGTCGATCACGCGCTGTACAGCCTTGTCGTCGCCGGGCACTCGGAGTGCCGCCACGTACGGAGCGCCGTGGAGTTCGGTGGTGGGCTGGAGGAGTTGCCCCACCTCGGGTCGGTTCGGCCAATACACGAACTCTGGCATTGCCTCGATCGTGTCGACTCCACTCAAGTGACCGATGCGGCCGGAGGCGTACGAAATGCCGTACACGTATATCTGCCGGGCTGCGTCGTAGTGAGTCCAGTCGATCGGTGGACACTCACACGTCGTGCCGAGGTAATCGTGGGCGGCGACCGTGTACACGTCGGGGCGGCCCGGATGCAGTCGGGACAAACCGACGCCGCCGCCCTCGGAAGGAAGCCGAGCGCCCAGATCCACCATCGCTGGACCTCGATCGTCGATCTTCGCCTCCATGTGGAACGGGCTCGCCCGAAGCCCTGACGCCGTGATGAGCGCCGTGGCATAGTCGGCGCAGACCGTGAAGATCGGATCGTCGGACAGGAGCTGTACCTCTGAGTGATACACGGTCGAGTAGCCGTTCGCGTTGACGCGGTTGTATTGGAACACGGCGAGCACGTCGACCGAGCCGTCGGGACGCACCTGACCGTCGATCTCGTACTCCTCACCCTCGATGAACTCCTCGAGCACCCAGGTCGTCGAGCGGTCGGCCAACTTCTCTTCGATCGCGCTGCGCTGAGTTGCGTCGAAGATGCCGACTTCGCGATTTCCATAGCCGTCGTTCGGCTTGATCACGAAGCGGTCGGGGACGTGTTCGCCGAACACGTCGGCCGCGGTCGTGACAAGACGCGACACGGGCACGCGCACTGCTGGATCCGACCGATGCACGTAGGTCTTGAGCGCGTGCTTGTCGCGAAATCTCGCAATTGTCTCGGGCTCGTTCCA
The DNA here is from genome assembly GCA_938049325.1 of uncultured Ilumatobacter sp. GTDB lineage: Bacteria > Actinomycetota > Acidimicrobiia > Acidimicrobiales > Ilumatobacteraceae > Ilumatobacter_A. Next base: position 5,042 of record CALICC010000244.1, read on the forward strand.
CCCGAGTTCGAGGAGTCCGTACAGCTCGGCGGCGACTTCGACGGTGTCTTCGCGGTACGGGATCACCGCCAGGACGTCGTACGTCTCAGAGACGTCGGCGACGAACGACGCGAGGTCATCGAGCGACACGTCGTACGACGCCTCGATGAGATCTGATCGAAGGCTCGGGAACTGCTGCTCACCGTAGAAGCGACCCTTCGGGTCGGTGTAGAAGCAGACCGGACGTAGCCCGAAGTGCGTGAAGATCGTGTCGATGAACCGTTGCGCATCTGTGTCGTACGGGTCCTGGATCAAGTACGTGCGTCGACGGTCCGCCACCGAGGTGATGGTAGTCGCCGGCTCAATGCCGAAATCGTGGTTAATCCGCCGGGCATCGCGTGCACTTCTGTCCCATTCACGCCTGGCGTGAAAAGCGCGCTTGTCCCGTTCACGCCTGGCGTGAAACGCGCGCTTGTCTCATTCACGCCTGGCATGAAACGCGCGCTTGTCCCATTCACGCCTGGCGTGAAACGCGCGTTGGATCTGGGAGACTGCGGTGATGGCTGTGACGGAGGGGCACGCCGCGGCGCACGCGGACCTGCAACGACGCACGCTGAATTCGCTGCGATTCGCGCAGGTGCCGGGCCAGGCCGCGGTGGCCGGCATGATCGCCGTCGTGTCGCTGCTCGCCAGCGACCTCCTCGGATCGGATCGTCTCGCAGGGATCGGCAGTGCGTCGTTCACCGTAGGTGCCGCACTGACCTCGATCCCGCTTGCTGCCTACATGCGGCGCAACGGTCGACGCAGTGGGCTCGCACGGGCGTTGCTGATCGGCTCATGCGGCGCGGCGCTCGCGGCCCTCGGCGGCGAGGTGCGGCTGTTCCCGTTGTTCGTGATCGGCATGGTCCTGTTCGGCGCGGGACAGGCCGCGACGTTGCAGCAGCGATATGTCGCTGCCGATCTGGCCGAGCCCTCGATGGCCGGCTCCGCGATCGCAGCGATCGTCTGGGTCGGAACGTTGGGCGCGGTGTTCGGGCCGCTGCTGTCACCGCTCGAGCGATCGATGGCGTCGGGGATCGGTCTCGACGAGCTCGTTGGACCGTTCATCGTCGCCGCCGTGCTGTTCGCCGTGGCGGCGGCGGTGATCACCGTGCGGCTTCGACCCGATCCGCTCGAAGTCATCGACGCGATCGACCCGCACGCGGAGCGCGTGCGACCGCTGCGCCAGGTCCGGCTGTCGAGCGGGGTGATCGCCGCGTCGTCGAACGCTCGGCTGGGTCTGGCAGCGATGGCGGTGTCGCAGGCGGCGATGGTCGGCGTGATGACGATGACGCCGCCGCACATGGAGGATCACGATCACGGTTCACTGTCGGCGTTCGTCATCGCCGTCCACATCGTCGGGATGTACGGCCTCGCACCGGTCGTCGGCCGATACGTCGACGGGGTGGGGGAGAACCAGGCGATACGGGTCGGTGCGGTTGTGCTCGGTGCCGGGACCGTGTCCACGGTTGCCGCCGGCTACGTGCCCGCTTTGATGTTCGTCGGATTGTTCTTCCTCGGGCTTGGGTGGAACCTCGGGCTCATTGCGGGGTCGGCGCTGCTGACGACGTCGGTCCCAGCGTCGACCAAGGTCGAAGTTCAGGGCACCGCGGACCTTGCGATGAGCATGTGCGGAGCCGCCGCTGCCTTGGGGTCAGGGTTCATCAAGGAGTCGCTCGGGTTCCATCTGCTGGCCAACGGTGCTGCCGGCCTCGCCGCAGCACTGCTCGCGCTTGCGTGGTTCACCGATTCGCGCTCCCACCCGTCGACCGTCACGTGACGCCCGACGTGCTCCCCGCATCCCGTTGAACCCCGGCGTGACCGTTAGCGGTTGCGGAGCCGCTTGCTCAACTCGTTGAGGCGCTTCTTCTCGGCGCCCGACAGCGAGTCCATGCCGTCGGCGCCGATCTTGTCGAGGAGGCCGTCGAGCTCGGCCTGATCGGCCGGTGACGCTGCGGGAGGTGCCGATGATGGTGGGGGAGCCGTGGCACTGGTTTCTTTGCGCCACGGACCGTCGACGACGCGTTGTCCTGCATCGCCGCGCTTGTTTCGTTTCGACTTCGGTGGCTTCGACCGGCGAGCGTTGCGGGTGCCGCCCGAACCGGTGGCTCCCAGCGGGATGTGCGGAATCGGCCATCCGGTTGCGGCCCCGAGAGATCGGCCCACGAGCAGTGCGGTGGCAATGGCGGTGAACAGGAAGATGATCTTTCCGAGCGCACGGTTGCCGGTGTAGGACAGCACGTCGAGCAGCGTGAAGATGCCGGCGAACGCCCAGATCGGGATGATGTCGAAGAATCGGACTCGGGGATAGGTGGCGGCGTACAACCAGATGCCGCACAAGAAGAGCGTGCCGATGCCGAACTCGAGGTCGCGCAGGCGCAGCACGGTGAACGCGGTGTCGGGGATGATGAGGCTCAACACGGTGAGCAGCAGTGCCGGAACGAGCGTGACGGCAACGACCCAGCTCAGGAATTTGTTACGGCCGAGGAGGCCTTCGAGGTTCTGGCCGAACGACCAGAAGAAGACGATGCTGATGAGCGCAAACACATTGGGCGGGGTGACGAGTGGCCATGTGACGAGGCGCCAGATCTCGAAGCTCGTGACGGCATCGGGAATGAACGTGAGTGAGAAGAACCAACCAGGGTTCAACGCATAGAGGAACATCGTGCCGACCGCGAGCGCGCAGATCACGTCGACCGTGGTGGCGTCGAAACGGCTCACACGGAACCAGCCGTCGTTCTGACGGCGATGGAAAAGACTGCTGAAGAACTGCGACATCAGCTGTCCACGGTACCTGCCCGTCCGTATCCTGAGCATGTCATGGTCACGCGTCCGCCAGCCGGAACCATTCCCGACGAGCCGGGTTCGTATCAGTTCAAGGATCGGCACGGCCGCGTCATCTACGTCGGCAAGGCGTCGAGCCTGCGTCAGCGACTGTCGAACTACTTCCAGAATCCGCGCAACATGCATCCGCGCACCGCGCAGATGGTGGAGACGGCCGAATCGGTCGAATGGACGATCGTCCGCAACGAAGTCGAAGCGCTGATGCTCGAGTACTCCCTGATCAAGGAGCACGACCCGCGTTTCAACGTCCGATTGCGTGACGACAAGAGCTACCCGTTTCTGGCGGTCACCAACGGCGACGTGTGGCCTCGAGCGGTCGTCATGCGCGGCACGAAGAAGAAGGGCACGCGCTACTTCGGGCCCTATGCCCATGCCTACGCGATTCGCGACACGCTCGATCTGCTGCTGCGCAGTTTCCCGATCCGCACGTGCAGTCAGAACAAGTTCAACGAGCACGAGCGCCTCGGTCGGC
>CALICC010000245.1 GCA_938049325.1 uncultured Ilumatobacter sp.
ATCACTCGTTCGTGCACGAAGCACAACGAGCTGATCATGTCGGCCGACGACATCCCGATGGCGATTCGCCAGGCGTTCCACATCGCCACCACGGGCCGCCCCGGACCCACGCTCGTCGACGTGCCCAAGGACGCGCTGACCGACGAGATGGATTGGCATTGGCCGTCCGATGACGACGTGCTCGCGGCGCTGCCCGGGTATCGACCGAATGTAAAAGGTCACCCGCGGATGATTCGCGAAGCAGCGAAGCTGATCCTCGAGTCAGAGCGTCCGATCATCTACGCCGGCGGTGGAATTCTCAAGGCGCGTGCCGCCGAGGCGCTGCGCGAGCTCGTGGAGTTGGTCGACGCCCACGTCGTCACGACATTGATGGCGCGCGGCGCGTTCCCCGACGATCACCCGCTCTGTCTCGGCATGCCCGGCATGCACGGCAACGCGACGGCGGTGACGTCGATGCAGCAGAGCGATCTACTCGTTGCCCTCGGCAGCCGGTTCGATGACCGCATCACGGGCAAGGTCGATGCGTTCGCACCCGATGCCAAGATCATCCATGTCGACATCGATCCGGCCGAGCAAGGCAAGGTTCGCAAGCCTGACGTCCCGATCGTCGGCGACGCCAATTACGTGATCATCGAGATCATTCGCGAAATCCGTGAGCTTCTCGGCAAGGGCGTCGTCCAAGCTGACACGTCTGCGTGGAAGAGCAAGATCTCGGGGTGGCGTGAACAATTCCCGATGACCTACGAGATGTCGGCGCCCGGTGCCGCGCTGAAGCCCCAGTACTGCATCGAGCAGCTCAACGCGCTCGCGTCGCCGGGCACGATCGTTGCGTCGGGTGTCGGACAGCACCAGATGTACACGTCGCAATATTGGAAGTTCAACGAGCCGTACACCTGGGTCAACTCGGGCGGCCTCGGCACCATGGGCTTCTCCATTCCGGCAGCCATCGGCGCCAAGGCGGCCATGCCGGACAGCGACGTGTGGGCAGTCGACGGAGACGGTTGCTTCCAGATGACGGCGACCGAACTCGTCACGGCGACGCTCGAGAAGTTGCCAATCAAGGTCGCATTGCTCAACAACAGCTTCCTCGGCATGGTCAGGCAGTGGCAGGAAATGTTCTATGACGAGCGGTATTCGTCGGTGTTCCTCGACAGTTCGAACGTGCCCGACTTCGTGATGATGGCCGAGTCGATGGGCTGCGTCGGGATTCTTGTCGAGTCGCCTGAGGAGGTCGGCCCGGCCATCGAGAAGGCGAACTCGATCAAGGACCGCACGGTTGTGGTCGAGTTCCGCACGGACGCTGCCGAAGGTGTGTTCCCGATGGTGCCTGCGGGTGCCAGCAACACCGACCTGATCTTGCACCCGTCGCAGCGCGAGAACTCTGAGGTGCTGAAGCCGGCGCCGACACCGATCGACACCAAGCTGAAGGACGGTCACTGAGATGTCTCGCACCCACGACGGCCAGATGAACCATCACATCCTGTCCGTCCTCGTTCAGAACCGGCCCGGCGTGCTCGCACGCGTCGCCGGACTCTTCGCTCGACGTGGCTACAACATCGTCAGCCTGGCCGTCGCTCCCGCGGAAGAAGAAGGACGCAGTCGGATCACGATCGTGGTCGATCTCGACTCGGCGCCGCTCGAGCAGATCACCAAGCAGCTCTTCAAGTTGATCGACGTGCTGAAGATCTCCGAACTCGATCCGAGACGCTCGGTCGAGCGCGAACTGTTGATCGCGACCGTGCGTGCCGCGGCCGACTCGCGCAGCGAAGTCCAGGGCCTGGTCGACATCTTCGAAGCGAAGATCATCGCGGTGGCGCCCGACGTGCTCACCGTCAGCCTCGAAGGCCATCCCGACAAGCTCGACGACTTCGAAGACCTGCTCGAGGACTACGGCATCGTCGAACTCCAACGCACCGGTCGGGTCGCGCTCCCGAGACTCGACCGTGCGCAACGTTTGCGGGCCGTCAACTGATCTCGCAGTGGCGACGACAGGTCAGCGCCGCTGGCCTTCGACGTCACCCCCGGTAGAGTCGCGTCGCCTTCGTGGCCCGGCCTGCTGGCTGTATTCCGAACAACACATCGAACACCATCATTGAAAGGCAGGGCCGACCATGGCCGTCACGCTGTACTACGCCGAGGATGCTGACTCCTCGATCATCCGCTCGAAGAAGGTCGCCGTCATCGGCTACGGCTCACAGGGCCACGCACATGCGCTGAACATGAAGGAATCGGGTGTCGACGTCGTCGTCGGACTCCGCGACGGGTCCTCGTCGAAGGCCAAGGCCGAAGAAGCCGGCCTCACCGTCATGTCGGTCGCCGACGCCTCGAAGGCCGCCCAGGTGATCATGGTCCTCGCGCCCGACACCGAGCAGCGCAAGATCTACGAGGCCGACATCGCCCCGAACCTCGACGACGGTGACGCGATTGCGTTCGCACACGGCTTCAACGTCCACTTCGACCTCATCAAAGCGCCAGCCGGAGTTGACGTCATCATGATCGCCCCGAAGGGGCCGGGTCACCTCGTTCGTCGCACCTACACCGAAGGTGGCGGCGTGCCGGCGCTCATCGCTGTGGCGCAGGATGCAACGGGAAATGCTCGGGCCGTGGCCATGTCGTACGCCGATGCAATCGGCGGCACTCGCGCCGGCGTGATCGAGACCACGTTCAAAGAAGAGACCGAGTCGGATCTCTTCGGTGAGCAGGCCGTACTGTGCGGCGGCGTCACCCAGCTCGTCCGCGCCGGGTTCGAGACGCTCACCGAAGCGGGGTACGCCCCGGAGATGGCGTACTTCGAGTGCCTCCACGAAGTGAAGCTCATCGTCGACCTCATGTACGAAGAGGGCATTGCCGGCATGCGCTACAGCATCTCCGACACCGCCGAGTACGGCGACCTCACCCGCGGCCCGCGTGTCGTCACCGACGCCACCAAGGCTGAGATGAAGAAGATCCTCGGCGAGATCCAGAGCGGCGAGTTCGCTCGCGAGTGGATCGCCGAGTCGGAGTCCGGCCGTGCGAACTACCACCGCATGCAAGAAGAGGGCAAGAACCACCCGATCGAAGAGATCGGCGCCGAGCTTCGAGCCGCGATGCCGTTCATCAACGCCGGCAAGCAGAAGGTTGCCGAAGCTTCCGGCGGCGCTGACGTCTGACCGATCCGAGCGGTTGAGCCGCTTGTTGTCACGTGCGTCCCGCCTGGTGCTTCGGTACCGGGCGGGACGTCGTCGTTTTCGGAACTAGTCCTCGGGGAGCCACCGCGCGGCGAGACCGATCGCGACGATGAGGCCCGTCAACGCCGTGAGCCCTGGCGTGGGGTCACCCCCGATCGACATGAGCGCCACGACTGCCAGCGCAAGCCCGAAGACCACGCCGACGCCGAGTTCGCGCACGCTCGAGACCGTGGCACGAACGTGGGCCGGAACACGCGCTTGCAGCCGCGCGTCGCTGATGACCCAGGTCGCTTCGAGAGCCGCGTACCCGACGCCGATACCGGCGAGTGCCCAGAGCGAACCGACGGCGAGGCCGGCGAAGCTGCAGGTTCCACCGAACACGATCGCGGCCGACAACGTCCGTGACGAGAGGTCCGGTCGCCGTGCCGCCACCTCGCCGCCCACGACGAGGCCGATCCAGACGCTCAGGAACACCAGCGGTATCAGCGCGTCGGACGCCCCGCGCTCACGAGCAACGAGCGCGATGTAGTCGTCGAAGATCGCGAGGCCGCCCAAGCCGGCGGCGACACCTGCGAGGATCAGCACGCCGCGATCGGTCAGCGCACGGCGGAGTGCCCCGCGAGGAGATTGGGTCGCGTCGTTCTCGAGCTCGGCAGCCCGCTCTGCTGCCTCCGCGACGCGTGACTGTTCGACGACCCACTGCACGTTCGGCAACGTCAAGATGAGCGCGAGCGGTACCACGTGCAGCGCGAGTGTGAACCAACCCATCGCTGCGAGCGACAGACCGAGTCCGAGAAGTGGTGTCGAGACGAGCGCAGCCAGAGCGAGACCGATGTGGCTGGCCTGACCGACGCGCGCCATGGTCGCGCCATACGCACCTTCGTTGCCCTCCGCTGTGAGTTCGTCGTGGATGAGTGCTTCCCACGAGCCACTGGCCGCGGCGTCGTGGAGTGCCCAGAGTGTCGACCCGACCAAGAGGCCCACGAATGTCGGCCAGACCAGCCACACGGCCAGCCCGATCGCGCGCGTCGCGAGCGCGGCGGCGAGAAGATGGCGGCGGTCCATTCGGTCGGCGAGCGCTCCACCCGGAATCTCGGCGACGAACGCCACCACGGTCCACACGGCGAACGCGACGGAGATCTCTCCGATGCTGACACCGTTGTCGTCGAACCACAGGGTGAAGAGCACCGCGAATGGTGCGAACTCATCGACGAACCCCAGCACGAGGAGACGTCGCCCGAGACTCATTTCACAAAACTAAGCGACCACGGCGCGCGGTCGACGCGGGGCTTCTCGCGACTTCCGCGTGCCGGATGGCGTCCCCTTCTCGACGTCGCGGACTCCGCTTGCGGCTCGAACCCAAAGGGGAAACACGAATGTTGGCAATCGAATGGTCATCTGGAATCGAAAGTGCGTGGCAAGACGTCGCGAAATTCGTGCCCAAACTCATCGGCGCGCTCGCCGTTCTCATCATCGGCTGGATCATTGCCAAGGTGATCCGCAATGTCATCGTGAAGGTGCTGAACAAGGTGAAGCTCGACACGTACGTCGACAAGGCAGGCATCGGTGCGCCGCTCGAGCGCGCCGGCTACCCGAACTCCGTTGACCTGATCGGCAAGATCATCTACTTCGGCCTGATGCTGCTCGTGATCCAGCTCGCCGTCGGCGTGTTCGGCGAAACGGCTGTGTCCGAGCTCATCAATGATCTGGTTGCATTTATCCCACGTCTCGTGGTTGCCATCATCATCGTGGTCATCACTGGTGTGATCGCCAACGGCGTGCGCGACATCATGTCGCCAGCGGTCGCTCACCTCTCGGCAGGCGACTTGCTCAAGAAGGCAGCGTTCGTCGCGATCTGGCTCGTCGGAGCGTTTGCGGCGCTCGACCAGCTGCAGGTGGCAAAAGACGTCGTCGACACGTTGTTCCAGACGATCGTGTACAGCCTCGGATTCATCCTCGTCATCAAGTTCGGTGTCGGTGGTGTCTGGGCTGCTCGTGATCGCTTCTGGCCGGCGGTGTACGACCAGGTGAGCGCGAATACCTCCGGTAGCGGAGATCAGTCGGGCGAGTGACGACGTGGCTCCGGTGACGGTGCGACCTCAGTTGGCAGAGCTGAGGTCGCGTGCTGTCACTTCGCGGGCCCTACGATGGGGCGTTGGCCGACGACGATGTCGGTCAACGCCCTTTCGTGATGTATGCACTGTCGCACATCGCGGCGTGGCATATCTCCGCACGCACGATGATCTCCAACTCCGCAGCTGTCTCGATGGTGTCCCCATGAGCCCCGCTGAAGCGTCGCGCATCGGTGGGTATGTGCTCGAAGACATCGTGGTCGAGCACAGCGCTGCCGTCTTCCGTCTGGCACAGTCGGTCGTCCGCGACGCGTCGCTCGCCGACGATGTGACTCAAGAGACGTTCATCAAGGTGTGGAAGCACCTCGACACGTTCCGTGGGGAGAGTTCGATGCGCAGCTGGGTGCTTCGTATCGCCCACAATCAAGCTGTGTCGACGCTGCGCAAGGTCAAAGACACCGCAACGGATCCATCGAAGCTCCCCGACGTGGAGAACTCGATCGCGACCACCCGTGTGGTCGAAGGTCGCCTCGCGGCGGGGGAGTTGCAGACCGCACTCGATGAATTGGATGACCTGACTCGCGAAATCGTCGTACTTCGCGAGATCGAGGGAATGTCGTACGACGAGATCGCCGAGACGCTCGGCGTGCCGATTCCCACCGTGAAGACTCGCTTGTTGCGTGCTCGGCGACGTCTCTCGGTCAGCCTGGAAGGATGGCGAGCCTGATGCAACGCTTGGGAATTCTGCATCCGAGCCGCCGCCGGCTTCTGGCGTGGCTGGAGCACGACGACGGTGTCGCGTCCAACGCTGGCGACCTCGACGCCGTCAACGATCACGTCGAGCAGTGCGAGCGGTGCGCGACCCGACTCGAAGATCTCTCGTCCGGCGCTGATGAGCCGGCCGAGTTCGCCGAAGAACTCGGTGCCGCACTTCGCCAGGTTTACGAGCCGCCGCCGGGAATCAACGATCGTGTGATGAAGAAGATCGACGAGCGTGAACGTGCGGACCGCGAAATCAGCCTGTTCTTGGGACTGTTCGCGATTGCCACCGACACGGCCGATCTGATGCTGCCCGACGACTCGCCGGGCTCGAACAACGGCGGCGACCGCCGCAATAGGGAGGAAGAGACATGAACGATTGGGTAGCTGCTGCCATCGCCGTAGGCGCCGGTGTGCTGGTGGGTGCGATCGCATCGCGCCTGGTGTCGCGCGTCTTGCTGCGCAGCAAGGTGACCTCGGTGAGAGAGTCGGCACCGGCGTTGGCCGGCTTGGCGTTGTCGACGGGGGTGGTGATCGGCCTCCTGGTCGCGCTGGGCTTCGTCTCGCCCGACGATCTCGATCAACTCGGCACCGATGCCATCAAGTTCCTGCCCAAGGCGATTGCGGCGTTGGTCATCATCATCGCCGCCAACGTTGCGTCGACGTTCGCTGCGGCCGCGGTGGCCCGCTCGCTCGCCGGAACCGGGTCGGCGGCCCGGTTCGCGCCGATGATCACCAAGTTCTCGATTCTTGGTGGCGGCGCGATCATTGCAGCAGGCCAGACCGGCGTCGACACCGTCGTCGTCAACATCGCGGTGGCTGCGCTGCTGTTCGGTGTGGCCGGTTCGCTGGCGTTGTTGATCGGCCTCGGCGGTCGTCAGGTCGCAGGTGAGATCGCTGCCGGTCGGGCGTGGCGCAACGCGCTTCGGCTCGGCGACCGCATCGAGGCAGCCGTGTCGCCGGCAGCGCGTGACGCGTCGAGCGAGGGAATCGCCACGGTCGCGGGTGTCGTGGTCGAAGTGCACCCGACGGCTGTCGAGCTCGACGCCTCGGGAACAACCATCTTCGTCCCGAACTCGCGCTTGCTCGATTCGGTGGTGGCACGAGACCGGCCGGAGCCCGCCGACCCCGACGCATCGAAGCTTCGATCAGCTCCTTAAACAGTTTGTTAAGAAGTCCGCGACTTTTTGGTCGTTGTGGACGTCCTTTTCACGTGGAGCAATTGGAGTCGACCGAACAACAGATCTTGCGCGATGAGGATCGCCGCAGCGGAGCGTTCCTCCGTGACTTCATCGCACGCCACCGCATGGATCTTGCCGATGTTGAAGCGAATCGCCCGGCGGCCGACGCGCCGTCAGACGCTGTTCCAGCGGGCGAAATCGAGAACGATCAAAATTTTGAAGATTCTTCGCGACTCTT
>CALICC010000246.1 GCA_938049325.1 uncultured Ilumatobacter sp.
CTGGCTCGCCACGAAGTACTTGAGGTGGTCGAACACCGCGCCGGTCCACACGATGTTGAACACGACGCTGCCGCCGGGCGATGAGGAGCTCAAGACAGCTGGTCAGCGTGCTCGACGACGAACGACACGCCGGCGCGGTGAACATCCTTGTACCGCTCGAAGTGCCACTGCGGATGTGCCTTGCTGAACTCGTGGAACGCGGATCGTTCACCCGACACCGTCGTCGGCGACCAACAGAAATAGTCATCGAACGCGATGATCATCCCGTGCTTCAGGCGCGGTGACAGAAACTCGAACACGGTCACCGTGCTCGAATACATGTTGCAGTCGATGTAGACGATGGCGATGTCGTTCGGAGCGCCGTCGAGGCCGAGTGGGGGAAGCGTGGTGTCGAAGTACCCCTCGACTGCCGTGTACGCCTCACGCGGGATGTTGTGCTTGTCGCACGCTTCGTAGAACTTGTCGACACCGCCCTGCCCTTTGCCAGCGCCGGGATTCCATCCAGGGTGATAGTCGCGATCGTCGGCTGCCGGCGGCAACCCCTCGAACGAATCGAACGCCCACATGTGGCGGTCGATGCCGGCGTTCTTCATGGCGATGTACGCCTGGTTCATGGTGTTGCCACCCCAGGAGCCGAACTCGACGTAGTCACCGGTGATCGAGTTCACGTATTGGTTCACCCACGCGTCGTAGAAGAACGTCGCACATCCATCGATTTGCCGCTGTACCGCACGGGCGATCGCATTCATTTCCACGCTGGTTCCCACCTTTCGTTCGCCGCCAATTTCGGTCGAACGTACCAGGTCCGATTCAGCGACCACCAGACACGCCATCCGTCCCTCAACCGGATGCGCCACCAGTCGCCTCATCCCCATCACGCCCCTCGGTTAGCATCCTCGGCGTGCAGCTTGAGATCCCAGACGCCGACGGCGAAATCGTCAACTTCGAGTGTGAAGACACGTTCGTCTCGAGCTGGGTCTCGAAAGGCATCCTGTCAGGCTCGGCGTACCCCGACCTCGGCTTCGTCGGCTCGATCTCGACCATCGTCGATGTTGGTGCCAACTGTGGCGCTGCGTCGGTCTACTTCGCTCGTCGGCACCCGCACGCTCAAATCCACGCGATCGAACCCGGCTCGCGCCAGCGGGCCATTCTCGAACGCAACGTTGCGGAGCATCCCAACGTGACGATTCACCCCATCGGCCTCCACAGCGCCGACCAGACCACCCCGCTCTATTTCGGCGACGGTGACTCGGGGATGTCGTCGGTCATTCCCGGGCCGTTCACCAGCAGCGAGCAAGAAGTCGTGACGCTGCGCAACGCTCAGCGGTGGGCCGACGACACCGGCATCGGCACGATCGATCTCCTCAAGGTCGACGTCGAGGGATGCGAGGTCGACGTGATCGAGAGCTTCCAGTCACGACTCGCCGACGTCAAGGTGCTCTACGTCGAGTACGACTCGCGGGCGGCCCGACGTCGCATCGCGGAGCTGCTCGAGCCAACACACGAACTCTTCATCGGCAAGATCTTCCTCGACCAGGGCGAGTGCACGTATTTGCGGGCCGACCTCGCGGACGACCCAGGCGCGATCGACTGGCTCCGGTCGATCTTCTCGAAGTAGACGCTCAGCCACCCTTGCGCCAGTAGGCGCCGGTCCAGTCGACGATGTGGATCTCGTCGGTGATCCCGTGTTCGTCGCGGTAGTCGTGCACTGCGGAGCGGCAAGCCTCGAGCCCGCCGTAGTCGTCGACGATGACGAACCCGCCGGGCGACACCTTCGATTCGAGGTTCACGAGACCGTCCATGGTCGACTCGTACAGGTCTCCATCGAGGCGGAGCACCGAGATCGTGTCGATCGGCGCCGTCGGCAGCGTGTCTTTGAACCAGCCCTTGAGGAAGTGCACGCGGTCATCGAGGAGCCCATAGCGCTCGATGGTCGCCTTCACCTGCTCGACGCTGACCGAGAGCACCTGCTTGGTCCAGCCCATCGTGAACGGGTCGTCAGTCGCGAACTCGGCGTCGGCGGGGTACCGCTCGACGTCGGGTTCGGGTAGGCCTTCGAACGAGTCGCACACCCAGACGTTGCGTTCGGTGTCGCCGTTCGCCTCGAGGATTGCCTTCATCAACGTGACTGTTCCGCCGCGCCACACGCCGGTTTCGACCAGGTCGCCGGGAACATTCTCGTCGAGCACCTGCTGAACGATTGCCTGCACGTTGTTCATCCGGTCGATCCCGACCATGGTGTCGGCGGTCGGGAACCAGTTCTTTCCGACGTTCACGCCGTCGGTCAGCTCGAGGTTGGCGACGATCCGGAGGTTTTGTTCACGCAGCAGTGGCCACACCACGTCGGGCGGACCGAGACGATCCGCGGTCTTCCACCGACCGGCGTCCGACACCTGCTCGTCGGCGAAGATCTCGCGCATCAAGCACCGCTTGAGCAGCGACAGGTAGAGCTCCGTCGGGGTCGCTGTGGACATGTCGTTGGTCGCCGCCATCAGGTCAGTATGGCCGGTGGCCGCTGGAACTCTGAAGGCTCAGCGAGATAGCGCTGGAGCAGGTCGTCGATCAGCCCTGCCGATCGGTCCCAATCGAACATCGCGATGTGCTCGCTCCCGGCGCGACTCAGACGCTGTCGCTCCGCATCATCATCGAGGAGAACGGTGACCGCATCCGCCAACGCCCGTCCGTCACCTGTCGGAACCACCTTCGCCGTCACTCCGTTGATGCCGTAGTCGCGTGAGCCACCATTGTCGGTGGTCACCAAGGCAGCGCCGCACGCCATTGCCTCGACGGGGGTCAAACCGAACCCTTCGCGGTAGCTCGCCTGCACGAACACCCGGCACTTGCCGTACACGTCCGCGGCCAGCTCCGCATGATCGGGCGAGCTCACGAACCTCACGCCGCGAGGCAACTCGTCAGGAGGTTGGTTCCGACCGAACACCACGCCCGAGAAGTCCGAGCGCGAAGCCGAAAGCTGCCGCAAGGCTTCGATCAATATCGGCCACCCCTTCTCGGGATGCGGGTGAGACAGCGCCGCCACGTCGATCGGGCGCTGATCGAGCGGCGTCTGCAGGTTGAACGTGGCGTGGTCGATGCCGTTCGGCACGTGAATCAATTGCTCGGCCGGCACCCCGAACGTCCGGCCGACTTCGGTCAACCAACTGGCCACGCAGATCTTCGGTGCACGTTCACGGAACGCGTCTCGCTCCCACTCTTCGGAGAGCATGCCAAAGCCCTGCACGAAGATGCACGGCAGCCCGAGGCGTGCGGGCCCGCTCTGGCTGAACATCACATCGGATTCCGGGATCGACGGATCGTCGAGCGCGTCGACGATCAGGTGGCGAACGCCGTCGCGCCGACAGATGTCGGGCAGTTGGTCGAGCGAGGAGATACGCGTTGGCCACGCAGGGCCATGCACGAACGTCACCTCGTGGCCACGCCGACTGAGTGCGTTCGCGAATTCGTAGAGGACCATCACGCCCCCGGTTTCTTCTCCCGAACTCGGGAATCCGAAGGTCAGGCGCACGGCATCGGCCTCAAGATACGCGCGACTCGCGACTCGCTCGGAGCTCGCACGCGAACTCCCAGAACTCCTGGTCGGCTGGGTTGTCGTCGGCAATGCGCTTGCGCAGCGCTGCGTCGGCACGCTGGGTGACCTGCGCGTTCGTGTTCTGCGGTGCGGCCGACCGCGGTGGCGCCCACCCGAACTTCGTGATCATCGTCTGCGTGAGCGCGTCGAGGTCGTCTTGGAAGGCCAAGACGTCGACCGCCTCGAGCTGCTTCTTCGCAACCTCGAGCCGGGCGCCGTCGACATCCAGCGAGTGCAGGACCGAGTCGGATCCGTCGGCGGCCGTCATCGCGAACACCTTCGCCTGATGATCCTTGATCTGCATGGCGTGGAGATCGGGATCCTCGTAGATCTCTTCAAGCCGCCGGTCTGCGTCGGACGACCGCGTGCGAGTGTTCATCCGCAGCAGCGACTCGACTCGGTCGACTGGGTCTCGGAGAATCGTGATCGAGGTCCGATCCCCTCCGCACTTGGCGACGGAGCAGAACGGGTAGTGGCCGTGCACCACGAGGCGGCGGTTCCGCTCGGTCAGCTCGAGCTCGAGCAGCGGTGCGGCATCGACGTATGCCGTGAGGTACTCGCCCAGGCTCCCACCCTTCGGGGGCCAGATCTCATCGGGCGTGAATGTCGCTTCGATCTGTTCACGAAACGTGGTTCCGGCGGTCTTCTGAACGTGGACGAAAAAGAAGCGATTCATTGCGTCGCGAGAAGCTCGAAGTTCGGCACGGCTTGGAGGCTAATGGGTCGTTCTGGCCCGACCCATTCCTTGTTACTCGATCCGGCGCGGCGGTTAAGCTACGCGGGTGGATGCACGGCCGTGTGTGTGCACGGCGGAAGAAGGCGAGATACTTACATGTACCCATTCTGGGATCCGGTCATCGCACCCTTGATCGCTGTCAGCGGCGCGCAACGCGTCGTCGAAGTCGGCGCGCTGCGTGGCGAGACGACCATTCGCATGCTCGACGACCTCGGGCCACAGTCCGAGCTGCACGTGATCGATCCGGTCCCGGCGTTCGACCCCGGCGAACATGAGCAGAAGTTCCCCGGTCGTTACATCTTCCACCGCGACCTCAGCCTCAACGTGCTCGGTGATCTCGGTGCATTCGACGTCGCGCTTCTCGACGGCGACCACAACTGGTACACCGTCTACAACGAGATGCGTCTCCTCGCCGCCGGCGCCCGCGCCGCGGATCGTCCGATGCCGTTGACGATCTTGCACGACATCGGATGGCCCTACGGTCGTCGCGACCTCTACTACGAGCCCGACAACATCCCTGCCGACATGCGCCAGGAGTTCGACTACAAGGGCATGCGCCCGGGCCAGTCCGAACTCTTGCGTCGCGGCGGCATGAACCACACGCTCGCCAACGCACTCACCGAAGGCGGCCCGCGCAACGGTGTCCGCACCGGCATGGACGACTTCATTGCCGAGCATGACCGCCCGTTGCGCACCGTGATCATTCCGATCTACTTCGGTCTTGGCATCGTGGTCGAAGAGGCGACCCTCGACGAACACCCAGAGCTGCGCGCTGCGCTCGATCGCCTCGAAAGCCCCGAAGGCACCGCGGAACTCCTCGAACTGTCGGAGAACATTCGCCTCGGCGGCGTCGTGTTCCAGCAGAACGTCGAACGTATGCGCTTCGCGCGAATCGAGCGAGCGGTCAACCGGCATCTCGACGTACTGCGCAGCATCACCGGGGCAAGCGACGCCGAAGTCACTGCGGCCGACGAAGCCGTTGCATTCGTTGCAGCGCGGCCCGAACTGGTCGGCGACATCGTCTACGCGGGCAGCACCGACGGACTGCGGTACCTGGCAGCGTCCCTCGAGGCGCACGAACTCGACAACCGCAACGTGTGGGCGATCGGCGATGACCTGGCGGCAGCCGCCGCTGACATCGGCGAGCGCGTGTTCGCCGTGGACTTCGGTGCCACGACGCTGCCCGAGGCACCGATCGCAACCCTGGCTGTTGCCTCCGACGAACTGATGGGCAAGGTGGAGACAGCACTTCGCGAGCGTCTCGAAGCCGACGCGGTCGTCCTCGACAAGCAGCGCCGGTCGGTGCGCTGACCTTTCGCCGCCACAACAAGGCCACCACCACACCAACAAGGACACAACGAGAAGGAGTTCATGCAGTGACCGGTCGCTTTCACCCGACACAACGCAACGGCGCACCGATTGCCGACGTCGATGTCCTCGATGCGATCGCCGAATTGTCGTCTGCCGACCCTGCAGTCCCTGACCCGGTCAGCGAGCGCGAGTTGGTGCAGTTGCGCCATCGCGCATTCGACCTCCTCGACAAGCAACCCGGCAAGGCGTCCTGGCCTCCCGCCTACGCCGACCCGGTGCCGGAGTCGGCTCGCATTACCGACGAGGTGCCCACGATTGACGGTTCGGACCTGACTGCCGACGTCGTGGGTGGGGCGCTCACCCGTCGTGGCTGCCTGCGTGTCAATCAACTCGTCGACGCAACGACGGTCACCAACCTGCGCGAGATGATCGACACTGCCTTCGACGACCGGGAGCGAGCACATCAGAACGAGGACATCGACGACACGCTGAGCTACGCCCCGTTCTCAGGTCGCCGCGTGGACGGCGCCGGCTTCCGTGACAGCGTGTTCGTCCGGGTCTCCGACGTGCCTCGCTCGATGCGCGTGCTCACCGACATCTTCGAACGGTCCGGGCTGCGCTCGGCCGTCACGTCGTACTTCGGTGAACGGCCGGCCATGATCGCCGACAAGTGGGTGCTGCGCCGGAGTCCAACAGGCGGCAAGGCCCACGACTACCACCAGGACGGCGCGTTTCTCGGCGACGGGATTCGCACCATGAACTGTTGGATCGCGCTGTCGGACTGCGGCCCGGGCACCGGTCGACCGTCGATGGACTTCGTGCCTCGCCGGTTCCCTCTGCTCCCGTCGGGCGAGAACGCGATCTTCAACTGGTCACTCAACCCCGACACCGTCGAGCAGCACCTCCCCGACGCACCCGTCGTCAGTCCCGTCTTCTCCGCCGGCGATGCACTGATCTTCGACGAGGTGCTCCCGCACCGCACCGGCGTCGGCACCGACCTCGGCCCGCGCTACGCGATCGAATCGTGGTTCGTGGCGCCATCGAGCTACCAGTCACACCACGTTCCGTTCGTGCTCTGACGCTGGGCTCGCTCGATCAGTGGCGCTGACCGCACGTCCGATGCGAAGTGGGTGCGCCTCGCGCGCTTCTGACATGCTCGGGCAATGGCCCACAAACGAATCGCCACGCTGCTCTCGATCGGTCTGATTCTCGCCAGCTGTTCCGGATCGAGCTCGAATACTGCAGACGATGCGTCGCAAAACCCATCGACAAGTTCAGCTCAGGCCGAAGTGGAAAGTGCGGTCGAGGAAGAGGTGCCCGCAACTGCCGACACCACGCCTGACTCCACCACAACGGTCACCCCGGAAACGTCCGCCCCGGCTCCCGACGATCCGCCCACATCCGAGCCAACACCCGAAGTACAGGAGCCGACCAGGCTGATCGCGTTGCGAGCCCAGCCTG
>CALICC010000247.1 GCA_938049325.1 uncultured Ilumatobacter sp.
ACGCTACGTCTCCTGTGTCGTCGGAGGAACCGTCGACGTTGCAGTGTCGCCCGGCGTGTCGTCATCGACGGTCGTCGCCGATCCTGCTTCGGTCGTGGTGGTCGTCGTCGTGGCGGCGGGAACGGTCGTCGTCACCTCAGGGGCGGGGTCGGCATCGACCAGCATGTCGGCGTAGTCGTCGGAAGACACCGGGTCGTCGGTGAACTGGCCCGAACCCGTGGGGACGCTCAGCGGTTCGCCGTCGAGCGTGAACACCGCGAGTCCAACTCCAGGTAGTCCACGATCGCTGAGGAACGTGAGCACGATCTGGGCGATCAGGTCGCGTTGTTGACGATCTCTCACTCGGTCGTAGATCTCGCCGTCGAGGTCGATCGTGACGACACCACCGCTTCGAGTTGTGTCACGAATCAGGTTCTCTTCGAAGAGGTTGTTCAGCAGTGGCGTCGAGGGACCCTCCTCGAGCAGCAAGATGAGGTCGTTCGCGGTGGTGGGCGACGGTGCCTGTCGTTCGACGCCGCGGAGATCGTTGCGCGACAGGAAGAAGATCTCGACGATCTGAGTCGGAGCCGTGACCACAGGAGCGTCGGTCGGGAGCGGCGCGTCAGGCAACGTCGTGGTGGTCGAGGTTGTCGTGACGACCGTCGAGGTCGTCGTGGTTGCCTCATCGAGGCGATTCGGAACTTCGTCGATGCGACTGAAGCTGTCAGGGCCGGTCGGTGTGCCACACCCGAGGAGTGCGAGCGCAATCGCTACCGGGGTGACGAGCGCGGCGAGTCCGCTCCGTCGTCGTGTCATCATGCTGCCGTCCGTTTCATGGGGATCTCGAACACGAATCGGGCGCCACCGCCAGGTCGCTCTTCGACCCACGTGGCGCCGCCCAATGCCGCGCTGTGCTCAGCGACGAGGGCGAGCCCGAGGCCCGTCCCGATGCGGTGCCGGGCGGCGCTGCCTCGAGCGAACCGTTCGAAGATTCGGTCGCGCTCGCTTTGGGCGACGCCTGGCCCACCGTCTTCGACGGCGAACCGCATCATCTTGTTTCGTGTCGGAGCGACCTCGAGTCGCACCACGCCGCCACCGTGATGGTTGGCGTTCTCGATCAAGTTGCCGAGCACTCGCTCGAACCGGACCTTGTCGACGTCGATTTCTCGCGGGGTGCGGTCGTCGACGTCGACGTCGATGTCGGGGCTCCCGAATCGGGCGGCAACTCGGTGGGTGAGATCGATGATGTCGAGTCGTTCGACGTTCACGTCGGTGGCGCCCGCGTCGATGCGTGACAGTTCGAGGAGGTCGATGACCATGCTGTCGAATCGTCGGACCTGGCTCACCACGATGTCGAGCGCCTGCCGGGTCCGTTCGGGGATGTCGTCTCGCTTCGCGTCGAGCACTTCGACTGCGGCGGTGAGCGCGGTGATGGGAGAGCGGAGTTCGTGGCTCACGTCGGACGCGAAGCGGGCCTCACGTTCGAGTCGCGTTTGGACGGCGTCTGCCATCTCGTTGAAGGACTTCGCGAGGCGGTCGAGGTCGGGGTCGGATTCGCCGTCGAGTCGCGTGTCGAGGCCGCCGGTCGCGATGTCGCCGGCAGCGTCAGCGACGCGACTGAGTGGACGGAGGAGACGTCGACTGGTCGAGTAACCGAACAGAGTGGCGAGGAGCATGGTGCCAAGTCCGCCGAGGCCGAGAGCGGTGAGGAGCGCGGTCAAGGTGGTGCGGATGGAGTTGGCGGGGAAAGCCTCGTAGTAGCCGGTGTTGTGTCGGCGGATGTAGACCCCGACCGCGACGTAGTCGTCGCCGTCGATCGTGGTGTATTGCACCCCCGCGCCTTCGTTTCGGACTTCGTTGGTGAGTTCCGCCGGGAAATCGTTGATGGTGAGCCGGTTGTCGGTGCCGGTGCGGTCTGCCTCGGGGTCGGTGCTGCTCAGAACTGCGAAGCCGTTCGGTTCGGTGCGGAGTTCGTCTTCGAAGAACACGCCGATTCGTGCGCCGGGATCGAGGAGCGCTCGGTCGAGCTCCGCCGCGACGTCGGCTGCGTTGGTGAACGCTTGCTGAGTCGCCGATGACGTGCGCTCGTCGATGAGGTTGTTGCGTGCAAAGCCGTAGGTCACGACGATCAGGACGAGCCCGGCGAACAGGGCGATCAACGCGAAGAACAACGTGACGCGAGTGCGAAGTCGGAGCGAACGGTCGCGTGCCACGGGGAGAAGTGTTGCAGAAGCGCGGCGAGGGGAGTGAGCTGCTTCGGGGTTCACCCGCTGCCGGTGAGATACCAGGGGGAGGGAGGTACCTCACCGGGGCAGCGTGAACAATGAACACTCTGCTCCCGCACTGTGACAGCGCCCTGCGCGTATTGTGCGTTTTGTGTAACGAACGAAGAGTGAGCGAACGGGCCGTTTGAGCAGGGCCTTCGGCGCGCGTGTGTGGCATTCAACGCTGATGGTGGCCGAGTGACTCTCGATGGGTTCTTCACGGTTCGTCAGCGGATTGCAACAGTTTGGGTGTCTGAATGCAACACCGATCGCAACGGTCGAGCCGCTCCGAAGAGGAAGTCGGTGGAAGTCGGCCGAAGTCGGAGGATCTGCCATCATGGCCACTCATGGAATCTCTGCTGTTCATCGAGGACGATGACGCGATCAGACTGGCACTGTCTCTGGCGCTCGAAGATGAGGGATATTCGGTTCGCGAAGCAGCAAACGGGGCCGACGGTTTGGCCTCGTACGAGAAGCAACCGGTCGATCTGGTTCTGCTCGACCTCCGACTCCCCGACATGTCGGGGTTCGAGGTGTGTCGGGCATTGCGTTCGAAGAGCATCGTGCCGATCATCATCATCACTGCACAGACCGACACGATCGACATGGTCGCTGGGCTGGAGGCGGGCGCCGACGACTACGTGACCAAGCCGGTCGTTCCCAAGGAGTTGGCCGCCCGCATCCGATCGTTGCTGCGTCGCGTGCATCTCCGCGACGTGCCGACGCAGGAGGAGGAATCACATTTCGGCAACATCGAGCTGCGTCGCGAGCAGGGGATCGTGCTGAAGAACGGCGTCGAGATCAACTTGACCAAGACGGAGTTCCGATTGCTGTGCGAGTTCGCTGATCACGCGGGTGCGGTGCTCTCGCGTGACCAGCTCCTCGAGCGGGTGTGGGGATACGAATACCTCGGAGACTCGCGCCTCGTCGATGCCCACGTGCGGCGTCTGCGCGTGAAGGTGGAGGACCACCCCGACGACCCGCAGTTGATCGTCACCGCGCGCGGGGTGGGGTACCGCCTGATTCAGGCGTGACCACGCCGGCGCACCCCTTGTTCGTGACGCACCCCTACTTCGTGTAGAGGGCCTCGATCTCGTCGGCGAAGCGCTCGTGGATGCCGCGACGCTTCAGCTTCGACGTGGGGGTCAGCAGCTCGGAATCGGGGAGCCACTCGTCGCCGAGCACGGTGACCTTCTTGACCGACTCGGCGTTGTTGAACTCGGCCATGACCTCTTTGAGGCCCGCCTCGATCGATGCGATGACGTCAGGATTCTTGGCGAGCGCCGGAAGCGTGGCGTCTTCGCCGGACAAGCCGTTGGCTGCTGCCCAGCCTGGGGCGGCGTCGGGGTCGAGGACCACGAGTGCCGAGATGAAGGGCTTCTGATCGCCGATCGCGCAGGCCTGGCCCACCATCGGGATCATCTTCAGCGCACTTTCGAGGTTGGCCGGACTCACGTTCTTGCCGCCGGCGGTGATGATCAGTTCCTTCTTGCGATCGACGATCTTCAGGTACCCCTCGTCGTCGATCTCTCCGATGTCGCCCGTGTGCACCCAGCCGTCCTCGTCGATCGCCTCAGCGGTCTTGTCGGGCAGTCCGAGATAGCCGCCGAACATGTTGCCGCCGCGAGCGAGCACTTCGCCATCGTCGCCGAGCCGCATCTCGACGCCGGTTGCTGCTCGCCCGACGGAGCCCGGCTTGGCCTGGTAGGCCCACGTGAGAATCGCCATCGTCTCGGACATTCCGTAGCCCTCGGTGAGTGGCACGCCCAGCGCTCGGAACCACGTGAGGATGTCGGCAGGGATCGGCGCGGCGCCGGTGATGCAGATCTCTGCCCGGTCGAGGCCGACCATCTGCTTGACCGTCGTGAACGCGGCATCGTTGAGGAAGTTCCAGGTGGCGATTTCCTCGTCGGTCGCGGTTCCGCGCGTCATCTTCGGTTCGATCGCCGCCGCGGCCGCCACGCCATCGTCGAACTGTTGCTTCTTCTCCGGGTCGGCAGCGAGCGCCGCGTTGACGCCGAAGTAGATCTTTTCCCAGACCCGCGGAACGCCGACGAACACGTGTGGGCGGACCTCGGCCGCGTAGGCCGTGATCTTCGACGTGTCGGGGCAACAGGTGACCTCCGTGCCCAGGTCGACGAGGTAGTAGTGGCCCAGCAGGCGCTCCATGATGTGCGCCATCGGCAGGTACGAGATGTGCTTCTTGCCGGCAAAGGAATCCATGCCGATCTGCGTGCGCATGGTTTCGCCGATCGACTCCAGCGTCCACACCACGTTGTAGTGCGTCAACATCACACCCTTGGGTGGTCCGGTCGTTCCGGACGTGTAGATCACGGTGGCCAGGTCATCGAGCGTCGAATTCTCGGCGGCCGCCTCGAGGTCGATCGGATCGAAGCCGAGCAGGTCGCTGTAGCGCACGACCTCGGCGGCCGTGTCGTCGCCTGCGTCGATGATCGCGATCGCCTCGATCGACGGGATGCTGCTCCGAACTTGCTCGAACCGTTCGAGGAACGTGGTGTTCTCGACGATCGCGACCTTTGCCCCACAGTCGTTCACGACGTATTCGATCTGCTCGGGGGCCGAGGAGTTGTAGATCGAGATCGGGGTGGCGCCGAGGAACAGAATCGCGAGGTCGAGCGGATGGAACTCGTGGCGGTTGGTGATCATCATGACCACGCGGTCGCCCGGGCCGACGCCGAGGTCGCTGAGCCCGGCGGCGAGCCGAGCGGTCTGATCTGCGAGTTCGTTGAACGTGATCGATTCCCACTCGTCGGTGGACGTCTTCCACTGAAGTGCGGTGACGTCGCCGTTGCGTTGGACGTTGGCAAGAAACCGTTTGGGGATGTTCTGACCGACGATCCGTTCGTCGATGTCCTTGCTCGTCGTGATTGCGCTCATGGTTTCCAGTGTTTCACGTTGCGCAGGCGCTGTCGCAATATGCAGGCGCTTCAGCTCTTCGGGTTCCACGCAGGCAACCGCTTCTCGCGGAATGCCGTCATGCCCTCGCGTGCGTCATCGCTGGCAAAGAGTTCGTTCGACAGCGTGGTCATCTCGGCGAGTGCGGCATCTCGGTCGAGGGTGGGCACTCGTGCCAGCAGCGCTTTCGTTTCGGCCACCGCCCGCTTGGCTCCGGCACGGATGCCCTCGATCAGTCCGTCCACCGTGGCGGCGACATCGTCGCTCACATGAGTGATCAGGCCCATCGAGCGAGCTTCCTGTGCGTCGAAGGCTTCCCCGGTGAGAAACGCCGTGCTGATCCTTGCCGCAGGAACGCGTCGAAGGATCGGGACGGAGATCATGGCCGCAGCGACGCCGATCCGGACTTCGGTCAGCGCGAAGGTCGTCGAGCTGTTCACGACCACGAGGTCACACGCTGCCATGAGCCCGATCCCGCCGGCCCGAACTGCACCGTCAACCGCTGCGATCGTGGGCCGCGGTGTGTCCATCAGGCGCTCCATTGCGCTGGCGAACGGCTCGGAGTCGGGTGGACCATCCGAGCGTTCCTTGAGGTCGGCGCCGGCGCAGAATGCCGGGCCTTCGTGGCGCAGCACGATCGCCCGAACGTCAGCAGCCTCGGCTGCGTCGAGGCCCGCATGCAGCTCCGACACGAGTTGCTTCGACAGCGCATTGCGGTTGGGTTGGGAGTCCAGGGTGATCGTTGCGATGTCGTGTGCGATGTCGGTGCGTACCAGCTCGGCCATGTTCGCAACGTAGCTCGACGCCGGTCTCGGCTCCCGTGCTGATCGCGAGTCGGGCAGGTGCTGGCGGTGACTCGATCGACTTCAGGTGGCGACGTATTTCTACGCCACTCGGCGCAATGGCTTATCCTGTCGCCCGTGACCGACCTTCGAAACGACTTTCCAGCAGGCGTCCTCTCCGGCGACGATCTCAACCAGGTGTTCGCGCTCGCGAAAGCCAACAAATTCGCGCTTCCAGCCGTCAACTGCATCGGATCGAACTCGATGAATGCGGTGATGGAAACAGCCGGCAAGCTCAACAGCCCGGTCATCATCCAGTTCTCCACGAGCGGTGCAGCATTCGTGGGCGGCAAGAACGTGCCGGTCGACGGCAGCAAGGCATCGATTCTCGGTTCGATCGCTGGTGCGAAGCACGTCCAGACGATGGCGGAGGCATATGACGCTCGGGTCATCCTCCACACCGATCACTGTCCGAAGGGCAAGTTGCCGTGGATCGACGGTCTCGTGACCGCTGGTGAAGAGCACTTCGCCGCCACGGGCAAGCCGCTGTTCGGCTCGCACATGCTCGACCTGTCCGAAGAGCCGATGGAAGAGAACCTCGACATCTGTGTCGACTTCCTCAAGCGCATGGCGCCCATGGGAATGACCTTGGAGATCGAGCTCGGCATCACCGGCGGCGAAGAAGACGGCGTCGACAACTCCGACGCGAACCCCGAAGACCTCTACTCGAAGCCCGAAGAGGTGGCCTACGCCTACGAGCGTCTCATGGAGGTCAGCCCGAACTTCACGATCGCCGCCGCATTCGGCAACGTGCACGGCGT
>CALICC010000248.1 GCA_938049325.1 uncultured Ilumatobacter sp.
CTCTCCGATCTCGATCATCTGGACTTGATCGCGGCAACGCTCGCCTGATTGTCGCGGCAACGCTCGCCTGATTGTCGCGGCAACGCTCGCGTGATTGTCGCGGCAACGCTCGCCTGACTGGGAGGGCATCGCGGCGTGTCCTTGCGCCGCCGTGAGCAAGCAGCCAGACTCGTAGACGAATCCGATCGTTGCTCTCGACGATCGAAACCGGGCTGGTCGAAGGGGAACAACATGGGCGCAGGCGCAACACCAGCTGGCTGGTATCCCGACGTCGAGCGCCCTGGCGGCGAGCGCTATTGGGACGGGTCTGCATGGACCGAAGACCGCCGCAGCGGAACGGGCGGCCAGCCTGGCGTCGGTGGTCCGTCGTTCGGTTCGCTGCCGGGAGCCGGACAACCGAACGCTGGCTACGGTCCGCCGGGAACGCCGTCGTCCTTTGGTCAACCCGCGTTCGGGGCGCCGCAGGGGTATCAGCCCTATGCCGGGTTTGGTCGCGCGTACGCAAAGAGCTCGAATGCGGGGCTCGCGCTGGGCCTGTCGATCGCCAGCATCTTCTTCAGTTTCTGCTGCGGAATCGGCGCACTGCTCGCGATCCCCGGCGCAGTGATGGGGTGGAACGAGATGAAAGCGGTCGACCGTGGTGAAGTCGATCCCAGCAATCGCGGGACAGCAAAGGCAGCATTTGTCATCAGCGTCATCGTGCTGGGCATCGTCGCCGCGCTCATCGTCAGCTACGGCGTGCTGATCGCGATCGCGGCGGGCACGTCATGACGAACTCCTCTTCAACCGAAGGTGAACATCCCGCGACGCGTCTGCCGATCGCGGGAGATCGTGTCGGCAGCTGTTCTATGCTCCGACCGGACTTGCCATGACGATCGTCGACACCCCGCAGCATGACCACGGCCATCAACACGGCCATGACCACGATCACGTCTCGGCGACGCGCTCGTTCGTCGCCTGGTTCGCGAGTTCGCCGTTGCGTCTTGTTGCCACGGCTGCTGGAGCGGTGCTGTTGGTCGACGCCGGCGGAACCGACGACGGCGCGGGTCTCTGCATCTTTCGCCGATGCACCGGGGGATACTGCCCGGGATGCGGCCTGACGCGTTCTGCGAAGCACCTGACGCGCGGTGAGGTCGGTGCGGCATGGCGTGACCACCCGTGGTTGGTGATGCTCGCAGTGCAACTCCTCGTGGTGGGCGCCGTGTACGCCGGGTTCGGCCGGCTGCGTGAGCGGCTGAACTCCAGCAGGTTCTTGTTGATGGTCGGGGCTGTGAACGTCGTCTTGATCTTCGGCGTGTGGCTCGTTCGCCTCGCCAACGGGTCGATTCCGCGCTTCTTCTGATGTCGGACGCCACCGGTCGATACGAGATGCCAGCTGGTGTCCGCCTCGTCGGGGCCGGGGCGACACATGTCGGTGGAGTGCGTGAGCACAACGAGGACTCGTTCTCCGTCACTCATCACGTCTGTGTCGTCGCCGACGGAATGGGCGGACATCGGGCGGGCGAGGTTGCCAGCCAGCTCGTGACGCAGCTACTCGTCGATCATGTGGCCGCGCATGAGATCGACATCGCCGACCTGCCGCCTCTCGTGTCGAGGCTCAACGATGCGGTCAATCGCAAAGGCATCGAGAACGGCACACAGGGGATGGGAACCACGGCGGTCGGCGTCGTGGTCGTCGCGAACGGCGACACCCCTTCTGCGGTCGTGTTCAACGTCGGTGACTCGCGTTGCTACCGCCTCTCGGGCAACGCCATGGATCAGCTGACGCGAGATCACTCGCACGTCCAAGAGTTGGTCGAGGCCGGTCGCATCACCGCAGACGAAGCCATCACCCATCCGTTGCGCAACGTGATCACGCGGTCGCTGGGATGCGATGCATCGGTCGAGGCTGACTTTCACGTCCTGCCCGCCGAGGACTGCCGGTTGTTGTTGTGCTCGGACGGGCTCTCCGGCGAAGTCGACGATGCTCGACTGGCGGACATTCTCGGACAGCACCCGGATCCGGCAACCGCGGCCGCAACGTTGGTCGCGGCGGCGCTCGAAGGGCGCGCTCCAGACAACGTCACGGCGCTGGTCGTCGATGTCGGTCACGGGCGCCCGGTCGATGCGGTTCTTGCCGCTGCCGATCGTGGCGTCGTCACCGAAGAAATCGACGTCGACGAGATCAACGCGCCGTGATCGCACATCCGACGATCTGATTGAGGCACGATAGGGGCACTCAGTGCACGACAAGGGAGACATGTGATGACCGACAGCACCGATAACGACAACGACAACAATGCATCATCAGGTCTCGAGTGGGGTACGACGTCGTTCGTGCCTGGCTCGCATGTCGGCCTTGTTGCCCGCAACACGATCGGACTGATCGCTCGCGAGAACCCGTCCACGCGTCAGCAACTCTGGGCGCTGGTGTCGTCGGACGCCACCATCGACGACATTCTCGAGGAGCTGTCGGCGACCGGACTGAAGTCGCTGCCCGACTTTGCCCTCGCCCAGGTCGAAGGCGACAACGTACGAGTCGTCGCCCGCGGAAGCGCCTCGGTGTCGGCTGAATCGACGTCGGGCTCAGCCAAGGAGATCGACGCATCAGACGTTCGAACGTGGGTCGAAGACGTCGTTGCCGACGTCGTCAGCGTCACCGTCACCCTGGCTGGTGGCGAAGCCGATGCCGACGTCGGAGCCGCTGACGGCGGATTCGCGGTACTCGCCGGCTCGGTCCCGGCCGCGTCGATGACCCGTCGATTCGATGTCGCCGACGCGTTCGCTGCCGATGCCGATGGCTGGGTGTCCACCGAGGTCGCGACCCCGGCGGCTGCCGCCGTCGCCGACGACACCGATCAGGCGGAGCCACAGCTCGCTGAGGCACCTGATGTCGAGCTCGAACTCGAACCTGTTGAAACTGACGCTGCTGGCGACGCGGATCCGTTTGCGCCAGCTGACGACGTCGTCTCACCGGCGAACGTCGATGCCGACCCGGAGCTGCAGCCCGAAGTCGAGGCCGAAGATGAAGCGGTCGGACCCGACGTCGAGCCCGAACCGCATTCGATGTTCGCCGCCGAATCCGAGCCACCGGCGGCGCCGAGCTCGCCGCAACCGACGATGGATCCGTCCGGCGCACTCCTCCAGCCGGCCGAGCCACAGCCCGCGCCACCGCAGCCACCGGCACCGATCGTCACGGGAGCCGAGGCCATGGGCCCCGGACCGGCTGACCCGGCGGTCGTCGAGTCGTCGAGCGACATGGCGCCGATCGCTGAACCCGACCGACCAGCCCCGTTCGACGTGCAGGCCGATCTTGAACAGTCGCTCGACGACAGCGCCGGCTTCGCTCCGGACGACAGCGCAGCGTTTGCGCCGGACGACAGCGCCGGCTTCGCGCCGGACGGCGGCGCCGGTGTCGTGCCGGTCGCGCCCGAGGACAGCGCCGGACTCGCTCCCGAAGCGCTCCCGGTCGTCGGGGTGCTCGCGTTCTCCAACGGTGAACGAATCAACGTCGACCGCTCGATCCTCATCGGCCGCAACCCGAAGGTCACGGGGAGCGTCGACGGCCCGCTGCCCTACATCATGAAATACGAAGGACCTGGTCAGGGCTTGTCGCGTACACACGCCGAAGTCCGAATCGAGGACGGCAAGCTCGTCCTCGAAGACCTCCGTTCTACCAATGGCACCGACGTCCAGTTGCCGGGCCAACAGCGGCATCGTTTGCAGGGCGGCGAGCCCATCGTGGTCGTGCCAGGCACGCTGATCGACTTCGGTGAAGAGCTGCACTGCACCGTCGAAACGGCGCTCTGAGCCCTCACACCATGGGTCTCACGCTCGAATTCATCGGCGAACAAACCGAGCTGACCCCCAACGTCACGTTCGTCATCGGGCGCGAGGGGGATCTCGTTGTCGACGACAATCCGTTCCTGCATCGCCAGTTCCTCACGCTCTCGGACGAGTCTGGTGTCTGGGTGTTGAGCAATGTCGGTGATCGACTCGCCGCGACCATCTCAGATCCCGAGGGCCGCCTCGAGGCGTTCCTCGGCCCGGGCGCAGCGCTCCCGATCGTGTTCGCCGAGACGATGGTCCGGTTCACCGCCGGTCCGACGACCTACGAGTTCACGCTGCGCAACGACGAACCCGCATTCAAGGCGAATCCGCTGCGCGACGAACCGCTCGACGACACCGGTACCACGATCGGACGCGTCGAGCTCACCCCCGACCAACTCCTCTTGATCCTCGCTCTTGCCGAGTCGGGACTACAGACCGGGGGTGGGGCGTCGGCGGTGCTCCCCACCTCCGCTCAGGCTGCACGTCGACTTGGTTGGACCACCACGAAGTTCAATCGCAAACTCGACAACGAGTGCGACAAGCTCAGCAAGCTCGGAGTCCGTGGACTCCAAGGTGACGCGGGACGGCTCGCCTCGAATCGGCGGGCTCGCCTCGTCGAATACGCCTTGGCCGTTCGGCTCGTGACGCGGGACGACTTGGCAACGCTCGATGCCGCAACCGTGACGTGACGCTCGATGTGTGAGCTGTGTGGTCCGCGTATCTCGCGGCGCACAGCGCTCGCACTGGCAGGCGGGGTTCTTGCTACTGCGATCTCCACCAACCAGCTCGCGTCGGCCACCGCGTCCGTCGCCGTGGCGCCGAGTGGGCTTGAGATCGAACCCAGGTCGAGGTGGGCCGGCGACGGTCGGCCGGCGCTCGGCCCGATCGAATCCGAAGACGTTCGATTTCTCCTCGTCCACCACTCGGCATCTCAGATCGGTGCAGACCCCATCGGAGTGATGCGGTCGATCTACGACTTTCACACCGGCCCGGAAAAGGGGTGGATCGACGTTGCGTACAACTTCTTCATCGACCAGCGCGGCGTCGTGTACGAAGGGCGGACCGGCAGCCTCGAAGGTGCGGTGAGGCCGAGCGCAACAGGGGGCAACCAGGGGTTCTCGCAGCTCGTGTGTCTCCTCGGTGACTTCACCGACGAGCTCCCGACCGACTTGGCCATGAACTCGTTGGTCGCGACGCTGTCGTGGCTCGCCGAGCGCCACGGTGTCGACACCGCTGTGGGAGCTACGACGAGCTTCATCTCTCGCGGTTCGAATCTGTGGCCATCCGGCGAGCAGGTTCTGGCCGACACAGTGTCGGGGCACCGGGAAATGAGCCGGACGGCGTGTCCCGGTGATGCGTTCTATCCCGTGCTCAAAGACGAGATCCGGTCTCGCGTGGCAACGGCGTCGCCACCGCCCACTCCAGTTTCGACAGCACCCGACGACGCTCGAGTCCCGCCTGTCACGCGAGCAACGATTCCGCCGACCACCACAACCGAACCGAGCCCTCCGACGTCGGCGGCCTCGGTGCCGTCGTCAGAGCCCGATGCCGCCACGGGGTCGGCCAGCGCCACGACATCGGCGTCGACGGGATCAGCCGCCGCTTCGAGCACAGTTCAGGAGCCGGTGGGGGACAGCACCGTGAATGCAACGTCGTCGTCGGAAACCTCCGGGCGCGGCGTCAACGTCGGGCTCGCGTTGGTCAGTGGTGCGGCCGTTGTGATCGGAAGTGCCGCGGTGGTCAAGGGGGCCCGTCGCTCCGGTCGATCGGGTGACGACGAACCCAACCCGGCGCAGCCGGACGTCGACGTTGGCACGTGAGGTGACAATCACCTACCTGACCTCGTAGATTCGGTGCCTAGTGGGAGGTCCAAACAGGCGAGTTCGATCTTCAGTTGGCACTGAAGCAGCATCGGCGGCTTCTGCTGGGCGCTCGATCGACCCAGGGGCCGTGTGTTGACCTTGCAGATCAACGGCTTCAGCAATGTCACCGCGCTCGCTGGCGGCGGGTTCGGTTCGGTGTACACCGCAACACGAGAATCGACCGGTGGAATCGTCGCGCTCAAGGTCCTCGACCGTGGCAACGGCGACGACGATGTTCTCCTCGAACGGCGTCTGCGACGCGAGATCGCCGCACTCGTCGCACTCAAGGGTCACCCAAATGTCGTGCAAGTCGAGCAGGTGGTCTCGACCGACGCTGGTCCGGCGATCGTGATGGAGTTCATGAGCCGCGGGTCCGTGCTCGAGCACGACGACCCGGGCGACATGCGCGCCGAGCGCGTTGCGTTCATCGGAACGGCAACGGCATCGGGTCTCCACGCGGCCCACGAAGTCGGTATTGTCCACCGCGACGTCAAGCCGCAAAACATCCTCGTCAACAACTTCGGCCAGGTGAAGTTGTGCGACTTCGGCATCGCCGCGATTCAGCGATCGACCGAGTTCCAGACACACACGACCGCGCTCTCGGTCAGGTATGCGAGTCCGGAAGAGCTCGACAACGATCCCGATATCGGCGCGCCGACTGACGTCTACTCACTCGGCGCGTCGATGTTTCACCTCATGTTCGGTGAGCCGCCCTCGTTCCGCGGAGGTCGAGGCGCCGATCCGGCACTCATGCGTGAAGGACGCGGTCATGACCCGGTGGCCGACGACGTCTCGTCGATCATCGAGCGGTGTCTTTCGGAGAGCCCAAGCGGCCGCCCGACCGCACGAGAGTGTGTCCGGCTCCTTGCTGAGGTCGCCGACGCCGGTTCGGCTCCGGCGTCGCGTGGTCCGTCGCCGACTGCGACCCGGCGCAAGGTTCGCGCCGCGCGCGAAGACGTCACCGCCGAGCGCGCTGACCGCAAGCGGAGGCCCACGGGTGACCCGTCGGAGCCGACGTCTGCGCCGTCCGATGCGTCTGCGCCGAAGCCGTTGCCGACGACCTCCAATGAACGTTGGTGGCAAGAGTGACCACCCGCGGTGCGGCCACGAGTCGCTGGCCGACCGGGACCGAATACGCCGCCGCGGTGCAACAACCTTCGACGTCCTTCTCTGACGAGGAAGTGTGTGCCGGCAACTTGACCCTGACGCCGCTCGGCCTTCCCGCAATGG
Source organism: uncultured Ilumatobacter sp. (assembly GCA_938049325.1). Taxonomy (GTDB): domain Bacteria; phylum Actinomycetota; class Acidimicrobiia; order Acidimicrobiales; family Ilumatobacteraceae; genus Ilumatobacter_A. Next base: position 6,903 of record CALICC010000248.1, read on the forward strand.
CGAGCGGCCAGAGCGCGGTCGCGTTCCACATGCAGTGCGCGGATCGGCCGGTGGCTGTTCGTTGCTTGCTCAATGCGCACGACGACGGTCGGCTTCGGTACCAAGCGCTCGACGAACACGTCGAAGCGTTCAACGTGCCCGCGGTCGTTGCTGCGACCTGGCTGGACGAAGGAATTCGCGTCCATGGGCGGTGGTGGCCCATCGTCGTCATGCCATGGGTGTCGGGGACGCCGCTGCATGCCGCAATCGATGATCGGCTGACAGACCCGGGGCGGCTCGCTCGGCTCGCGGACCGCTGGCTCGATCTCGTCGAGATCCTGCAAGACAAAGAATTCGCACACGGTGACTACCAGCACGGCAACGTGTTACTGACTGACGACGACGAGTTCCAGCTTGTCGACCTCGACGGGATCTGGGTCCCCGACATGGGTGTGGGCCCGCCGAACGAGTACGGCCACCCGAACTACCAGCATGTGAACCGGTCCGACACCGAGTGGGGTCCGTACATGGACACGTTCTCGGCGCTGGTGATCGCACTGTCGATGCTCGCCCTCGCCGACGACCCTTCACTTGCTCGGTACATGACGGGGGAGAACTTGCTGTTCTGCCAGACGGACTTCCAATCGCCGGGAGCCACGGCGATCTGGGACTCGCTGCAGTCATCGTCGAACGCTGAAGTGGTCGATCTCGCCGCCCGGCTCGTCGCGCTCGCCCGGCTCGGGCGGTGTCCGGCGTTGTCCGTGCGCGAAGTGCTCGATGCTTCCTTCGACCCCGACTCACTCGTCGACGACGCGCCGTTCGTCGCGCCACCGGCTCTTCCCTCGATCGCTCCCGAGTCAGCCGAGTGGTGGGCGGGCGATTCGAGCTTCTGGCGTGCCGACGGTGAGGTCGTCGCAGCAGTTGCGGCACAACCGGAGGCACCCGGCGCTCCGGGTCAGGCCGCCCCCGCGATCGCGTTCGGAGCACAGCGCGCGACACCAGCGGCAGCGTTCGGTCATACAGCGGCGCCCCCAGCCGCGCCGTCCGCGCCGCCGACGACCGAGAGTCCAGTACGCCGCTCCGGGCTCGCGGCGATCACCGGTCAACCGGTGCTGGCCGGCCTGATCAGTGGCGCGGTTGCGGGTCTTCTCGGTTCGCTGCTCGCCGGCATACTCCAGACGATCGCCCCGAACGACCAAGTCGATGGGGGCCTGTTCGTCGGAATGATCGCCGGAACGCTCGGTGGTGCCGTTCATTCATGGTCGGCGCTCAACCTCGAGAACTACGGCCTGGCACTCAGGCGATTTCTCATCGGCGCGTCCGTCGGCCTCGTCGCGGGGATCATCGCAGTGTTCGTCGCCGATGTCATGACGCGTGCGACGCTCGACTTCGACGACACCGAAAACGCCGGTCTGGTTGCGTACATCTGGGCACTCACGGCGGCGCTCGTCGGGCTCGCCATCGGGCTGTTGCGTTCGCCGAAGGCCGGCGCGTACGCATTTTCGGGCGGCGCGGTTGCCGGTTTCGTGGGAGGTTTCGTCCACGGCGCGGCCGACGCGCGTTTCGAACGGCGGGCGCTGCAGGTCAACGGATTCGACGGTGGGGTGCTGATCATCGCCACGTTCATCGCAATGCTCATCGGTGTGCTCATCGCTGTCGCGATTCGTACAGCGCGATCCGGATCGCTCGTCGTGATCGAAGGTCCGGGCCAAGGAACCGTCATCGACTTCCACTCCGACGTGGTCACGATTGGCGGCGGGAGCGGCGACACGCTGGTGATCAAAGGACAAGATCTGCCCGGTGCCGCAGTCACGCTCGACGTCGGTGACCAACATGCTGATGTCTCGTCTGCAATCGTCGTGCACGTGGACGGAAACGCTCAGCCCCCGACCTTCGAGCTTCGCTCGGGACAAGTGATGGCGGTCGCCGGCCTGTTCGTCCGACTCGATGTCAAGTCAGAACTCGGAGGTCCATGATGCAGACGTCACGAGTGGCCGCCGCGGCGGCTGCCGTCGCCATCGGATTCGGCGTCACACTTGCGGGTGTCGCAGCCGGCGACGACGACGAGATGATCACCGGCGTCGATGCCGATGTCGAGGACGAAGCCGCTGAGTTCGAGACGGATCCGGACGACGAATTCGACGAGTCGTCAGGTGAGGTCGGCGAGGGCGACGAGATCGACGAAGAGAGCGAGGTCGAGCGCGAGCCCGACGCTTCAACCGACGGTGGTGGCGAGGCGACCGAGTCCACCGAACCGCGCAACGACCCGGTCGACGTGGATCCCGAATCGACCGAGCCCGAGGAGACCGAACTCGAAGCGACGGTGCCGGATTCGACGGTGCCGGCATCGACTGCGCCTGAAACAACGGTGTCCGATGAGCTCGACGATGTCCGATGCGTCCCGACGATCTCGGTGGTGCTCGTCTCGGGCGAGCAGGTCGATCTCGTGGTCGAGGCGAGCGAAGGAGCAACCTCGTGGCGAGTGCTCGATGCCGACGGTTCGTTCGTCATCTCCCTCGATGACCAAGACGTCGTCGAAGTCGTCGAGGTCTTGCGCAACGTTCGGTTCTTTCAGGGCGCGCCCGTGAACTTCTTCGGGCTCTGCGACGAGGTCGGCCCGGCCAACATCGATGACGTACCCACCGGAGAGTCGGGCGGTATCGGCGACGAAGTCGATGGCGAGGTCGAATCAGCCAGCGTCGACTTCCCGTGCTCGGATCGAGCGCTGTCCCAACTACGCGACTGGCTGCTCGACGACGAGATCGCACGCCTTGACGATCTCGGTGAGGTGCAACTTGCTCTGGCCGCACGACTCGATGGGGTCGGGGGCCGCGATATCGACGAGTGGTTCACGCAATTCGAAGACGAGTTGGTGCGATTTCGGACGTTCGAGCGTGGATGTCCCGAGGAACTGGAGCGCGGGTTCACATCGGATGGCATGTTCTGCGCCGTGTCACGTATCTCCGCCGATGACGGTCTGTTCACCTATTTTGAAATCGTGGCACCTGCGGTGATGAGCGATTGCACGTACGAACCAGACGAAAACGGAGAGTTCTGATGTACACACAACGAGTCGACCGTGCCACGCCGAGCTGCCTCATCTTCCTCGTCGACCAAT
>CALICC010000249.1 GCA_938049325.1 uncultured Ilumatobacter sp.
CTGGATGATCCAGTCGATGTGATGCGAGCCCCAGTCGTAGACGGCGCCGCCAGAAATCGAGTCTTCTGAGTGCCACGCGCGGCACGGGTGCTCGAACCCACCGACGAACGTTTCGATGTTGAAGACCTCGCCAAGGTCGCCCCGGTTCATGAGTCGGCGTACGGCAAGCCAGTCGGTGTCCCAGCGGCGGCTCTGGTGAACGGTGATGACCTTGCCGACCTCGTGTGCGGTGCGGATCAGCTCGTCGGCGTCAGAGGAGGTGAGACACATCGGCTTCTCGACGACGACGTGCTTGCCAGCACGGAGCAATTCGAGTGCGATGTTCGCGTGGTGCACCGGGGGAGTGGCGATGATGGCGATGTCGACGGTGTCGTCGGTTGCCAACGATGTGGCGGACTCGTGGCCCCGGAGTTCGGGGAAGTCAACTCGAGCGGCGTCGAGGCGCTCGCTCGAGTTGTCGGCGGCCGCAACGAGCGCCAAGCCGTCGGTTTCGGTGGCTGCGAGCCCGTGGAGGTAGCCCATGCCACCGAACGGCCCGTAGCCGACGACCGCGACGCCGAGGTTCTTCGTCGGTTGCTCGGGAAGCTCGCGCAGCAGGCGGCGCACGAACGGGCCGAGCGTGGTGTGCGCGTCGACGACGTCGGCGCTCCCCATGCCGATCGCGACGATGCGCCCGGCGCCGATCCGACGCATCACGATCGTTGGTCGATGCTCGAAGCGCACGCTCGTGGTCGCAGCGACCTCGACGTCGTCCGCAATGGGTGTGAAGACAACGAGTGAACTCGTGATCGGCACTTCGCCGTCGAGGCGAACCGCCTCCGGACGGTCGGCGAGCGTTACGAACCACTCGGTGTGGGGAAGCGGTGCGCTGATCTCGACGCCGAGGAGGCGTTCGGCGATCTCGTCGCACGGCTCCGCAACCAGCAGCACCGAGCCACCGGAGCGTGCGTACGTTTCGAGCTCGCTGGCTGACGCGGTATCGAGACGGCCAGCGCTCACTCGCATCGCGTCGGCGATGCGGTTGGCGGTGGTGGTGGTGGTGGTGGTGGTGGTGGAAATGTCGATGCTCATGGTGATGTGACTCGGTTCGATTGCAGCATTGCCGAATTTCTGAAGCACAGCTGTAACTGCGTCCAGCTCGCAACTAGGGTGAGAGAGATGAAGATGCCTCGGACACTGTGGACTGGACTCGTCGGCGCCATGCTCGTCGGGGTGGCGGCGTGTGGCGGCACAGATTCCGATGGTGACACGGATTCGAATGGTCGTGCCGACTCGAGCGGCGAATCGGATCAGTTGACAATCGTCACCACGGTTGCCCCGATCACGTCGATTGCGGCAAACGTCATCGGCGACCGCGCACAGATCGTCGGCTTGGTGCCGGAGGGAACGAACTCACACGAGTTCGAGCCGCCGCCCTCAGCTGCAGCCATCCTGAGCAGGGCTGATGCGGTGTTCATCAACGGTCTGGTGCTCGAGGAGCCGACCAAGGCGCTCGCTGAAGCGAACCTCGACGACGGCGTCCCACTGGTCGAGCTCGGCGACCGAACCATCGAACCCGACCAGTACCGCTACGACTTCTCGTTCCCGGAGTCTGAGGGCAAGCCGAACCCGCACCTCTGGACCGATCCGACGCTGGTCAAGGTGTACGCCGACATCATCCTCGAAACGATGCTCGAGGTCGACCCCGACGGATCGGCAACGTATTCGGCGAACCACGAGGCGTTCGTCGCACTGGTTGACGATTTCGACGCAGCGGTTCGCACGGCGCTCGACACAGTGCCCGAAGAGAATCGCAAGCTCGTCACCTACCACGACGCCTACGCGTACTTCGCGGACACCTACGGCTGGACTGTTGTCGGCGCGATCCAGCCTGCTGATTTCGGTGAACCGACTCCGTCTGAGGTTGTTCGGTTGATCCAGCAAATCGAGGAAGAGGGCGTGCCTGCGGTGTTCGGCTCCGAAGTGTTCCCCTCGCCGGTGCTCGAACAGGTCGCGAAGGAAACCGGAGCTGAATACATCGACGACCTGCGCGACGACGACCTGCCGGGCGAGCCGGGGGAGCCCGATCACTCGTGGCTCGGCCTGATGAAGTTCAACTTCGTGACGATGACCGAAGCGCTCGGCGGTGACGCGAGTTCGCTCGTGCCGTTCGAGGTGCGCAACGTCGTTCCCGACGAAGCGACCTATCCCCAGTGACCCAGACGACAGTGACCCAGACGACAGTGAGCCAGACGACAGTGAGCCAGACGACCACCACCACCACCGGTACGGAGCTGATCCGCGCCGAGCAGGTGACCGTTGCGTATGGCGTCGACCCCGTCATCGTCGACGTCGACCTCACCATCGAGTCGGGTGACTTCGTCGGCATCGTCGGCCCCTCGGGGTCAGGCAAGTCGACGTTGCTCAAAGCGCTCATCGGTGGAATCTCGCCACGGTCGGGGTCGGTCGCTCGTCGCAGCAACATGACGGTCGGCTTCGTGCCCCAGGTCGAGCAGATCGACTGGAACTTCCCGGTCACGGTGGCCGAGTGCGTGGGGATGGCTCGCTCGAGTGGCTGGCGCACGCCGTGGATCTCGAAAAAGGAGCGTGCCGAGATCACCGAGGTGCTCGATCGGCTCGGCCTGCACGGCCTCGACAGCCGCCACATCCGTGACCTGTCGGGCGGGCAGCAGCAGCGCGTGTTCCTGGCACGTGCGTTGTTCACCGGAGCGGAGATCATCTTCCTCGACGAACCGACGTCGGGGCTCGATGTGAAGACGCGCCACGAAGTGCTGCACCTGCTCGCCGACCTCAACGACGAAGGGGTGACGATCGTGCTGACCACACATGACCTGAACGGCATCGCAACGCACCTCCCGACGATCGTCTGCCTGAACAAGACGGTGATCGGGGCCGGGACTCCCAACGACATCCTCGTGCCCGACATTCTCGAACGCACCTACGGCTCGCCGATGCAGATTCTCGAGCACGGTGGCATGCGTGTGGTCGTCGACGCCGGTCCTCATGCCAGTGTGATCCCGTTCGACCGACCCGCTGCAGGCCAATGAACCACCCGTTTTTCGATCGGTCTGAGGTAGGCCAATGAGCCACCTGATGTTCGAGCGGTCACGTCGACGATGAACTGGAACGACCTCACCGAGCCCTACGGGTTCGAGTTCTTCCGCAACGGCGTGTACGTGGCCACGATGGCCGGCGCCTTGTGTGGACTGGTCGGCTGTTACGTCGTGCTGCGCAACATGAGCTACATCGGACATGGGCTCTCGCACGCGATCTTCGGTGGTTACGCGGTTGCCGGGCTGATCGGCGTCAACCTGTTTCTGGGCGCAGGAATCTGGGGTGTCGTGACCGCGCTCGCGATCGGCGGGATCGTCCGCCGGCGGCCAATCGGGTCGGATGCTGCAATCGGCGTGGTGACTACTGCTTCGTTCGCGCTCGGTATCGCGCTGGTCGAGCGCTACGGGTCGCCGGGACGAAGCGCCGACGCGCTGCTGTTCGGCAACGTGCTCGGTGTGACACCAAGCGACGTCTGGCTGGTGGCGGGCGTGTCGCTCGCCGCGGTGCTCTTCATCGGGTTTGCCTACCGTCCGCTGCTGTTCACGACGTTCGACGAACAGGTCGCGCGTGCCACCGGAGTGAAGACCGGCCTCGTCGACACGGCGCTCATGATCGTGCTGGCAGCAACCGTGCTGGCCACCATGAACGTCATGGGCGTGACGTTGATCGCCGCGACGCTCGTTGTACCCGCTGTGGTCGCACGGATGCTCACTGACAGCTTTTCGAAGATGCTCGCGATTGCGACCGTGATCGGCGCGATCAGTGGCTTCGGTGGGATGAACCTCAGCTATCACCACGACTTGCCGTCGGGGTCGACGATCGTGCTCGTGGGTACCGGGTTCTTTCTGCTGGCGTATCTCGGCGGTGGCCGACTTCGCAGCCGAGCGGCCACTGTTGCGCACGCGCACTGACAGTGCGCCGGCGAGGCGAGAGCGCAGCGTCGGGCAAGGTACGTTCGGGAGATGAAGCCGGAGGCGAACCACGCGTTCGATGCACAGGCGTGGGAGCCGGAGCAAGCGGCCGAGGCATTGCGCTTTCACGGTTGCCGCGTGACCCAGCCTCGCATCGCGGTGCTGCGCGCGTTGCTCGAAGTCGGGGGAACGGTCGATGCGCCGACGCTGACGGCGCACGCCCAACGGTACGAGCCAGGCATCCACGAAGCCACGGTGTACCGGACGGTCAACGTGCTCTCCGAAGTCGGCATCGCCAGCCATGTCCACGCCGGGCATGGCCCCTCGCTCGTGCGGTTGAGCAGCGACGAGCGCCTGGTCGCCGTCTGCCAAGACTGCGGACAGATCGAGCCGGTGCCCGTCGAGGCGGTGACGGCGCTGACCGATGCCATGGTCGAGGCGACCGGCCTCACGCTCGAGCCCGGCCACTTCGCGCTCGAAGGCGTGTGCCGCGACTGCATGAACTGAGCCGCTCATCACACCAGCGCCATCCGTTCGTGATGCAGAGCAGGGGAGGGCCCCTCACTCGCGCCGATCGGGTCGGCTCGGAGTGCTTGTGCCGGAGGCGGCGCACCGCTGGTTGGCGAAACACTGCTCCCCGCCGCTGGGGCCGGAGCGGGCGGTCTGCTGACCTCGACTGATCCGTCAGGGTGATGGATGAGTCGAGTCTCGTGACCGAAATCGAGAATCGATGAACGCGGGCCCGTGATGACCCGGTGGATGCCGGCATCACACGCCATCGCTCGAACCGTGTCCGCGTCGAGGGTGGGGCCGGCGTGCGTGACTCCGCGGTGTGCGGCGCGTTCGACAACCGTTTCGAACGGGACGGTCACGAGCAACTTCGCGTTGGAACGCCCGCCGGCGATCTTTCCCTTGGATGCAGCCTTGGCGAGCTGGCTCAGCGCGTCGGCGCAGCGCTGATCTCGGCGGCGGCCGCTGTTGTCGAACGCCGACTCGTTCATCACCGCGTCGAGCGTCGTGCGCACGATGCTC
>CALICC010000250.1 GCA_938049325.1 uncultured Ilumatobacter sp.
TGTGTCGCCGTCGACGGCGGGGCGAACGACGTAGCCGATCCCGCGCACCGTGTGCAGCAGTCGCTCACGGTCGTCAGCTTCGAGCTTGCGCCTGAGGTAGCCAACGTGCACGTCGAGCGATTTCGACGACGACTCGAAGTCGTATCCCCAGATCTCTTCGTACATCTGGCTGCGCGACATCACGATGTCGGCGTTGCGGACGAGCAGTTCGAGGATGTCGAATTCGGTCTTCGTCAATTCGATGCGCTGGCCGTCGCGTTCGACCGTCCGCTTCGCAACGTCGATCGTGAGATCGGCAACCGACATCGCCGCGGCAATCGTGCCGCCGTCGGTGCGTCGCAGCAGCGCGCGAACTCGCGCCAGCAACTCGTCGAGTTCGAACGGCTTGGCGAGATAGTCGTCGGCACCGGCATCGAGGCCCTCGACACGGTCGGACGTCGTGTCGCGGGCCGTCAGGATCAAGATCGGCGTCCGGTCCCCCTTGTCACGGAGTCGACGCGTCACGCCGATCCCGTCCACGAAGGGCATCATGATGTCGAGGATCGCCATGTCGGGCTGGTGCTCGACGAACGCTTCCAACGCGGCGGCACCGTCGTTCACCGTGACGACGTCGTAGCCCTCGAACCGGAGAATGCGGTCGAGTGCCTCACGAATCTGCTTGTCGTCTTCGGCGATCAGGATGTTCGGCATGCGAGTTCTTTCAATCTAGTGATGCCGAGCGCACACGCGCTCGACACGCGCTGGCGGCCGAACCCATCACGGGTCCGGCCGACAGCTGCTCGGGGGGAATGTGGTGAGGTCAGTCAGTCAGGTCAGTTGCCGGCTGCGTCGGCTACTTGCGGTCCGCGAGGTCCGCGCTGGCCGCCGCGAAGGCCTTGAGCGTCGTCGGGACGACCCTGCTCGACGCGAGTGGTGACCTGCTCTTCGAGTCCGGCGAGACGCTCGGCAGCTTCATCATCGGTGAGGCGGCCACGTTCGACCGCGGACTCGATGCGCTCGGTGCGCTCGGTCACGATCACGTCGACGACGGCCTCGACTTCGACACCGTTCGCCGTCGCAACGTCCGCCACCGTGGCGCCGCCGGCCAGTTCGGTCCGCAGCGTCTCGGCATCGACGCCGATGACCTCGGCAACGCCGCTGAATGCAGCACGACGGTTGGAGCGAGGTCCGCGGTCACCTTCCTGGCGGCCCTCTTCGACGCGCAAGGTCACACCATCTTCGAGGCCTTCCAGCTTCTCGTCAGCCTCCTCACGAGTGAGGTCGCCCTCGGCAACCTTGGTCTCGATGCGCTCGGTGCGCTCGCCGACGATGAAGTCGATGACGGTCTGCGTCTCGACACCGTTTGCGGTGGCGACGTCAGCCAGCGAGGCGCCTTCGCGGAGTTGCGTGCGCAGATCTTCGACCTCGATACCGATCAACTCGGCGACCGTCGCCAGCCGGTTGCGTCGGCCGTCCTGCTTCTCGCCGTCCTGCTCTTCACCGTCGGTATCGGCCGGCTGGGCCACCGTGGTGTCGACCGTGGGGTCTTCCTGAGCGTTGGCGACGCCGCCAACCTGGGTGGCGCCCAGCGCGGTGCCCCCGGCGAGGGCGATACCGATCAGTCCTGTACGAATTCGTTTGTTCATTGTGTCCTCCTGGTTGGTCTCGATGGCCCGGCTCTCGGGGTCGAGCGGACGTGACGTCCGGGTTTGATGAATGTCATCCAACGCCGACTCGGTGAGGACCTGGATCGCGAATCCACAAGATTCGACAAAGACCCGCGTGACGGAACAGATCACGGACTGGATGGTGCTTTTCGCCCGATTCTGCGGCAGCGTGGGGACGTGGAACACGTTGACATCGCGATCATCGGTGGCGGACCCGCTGGAGCCGCTGCCGCGATCCAGGCCGCACGCCGTGGAGCAAGCGTCGTCGTGTTCGAAAAGGCAGCACATGGCCGAGACAAGGTGTGCGGCGATGGCCTCACACCACGTGCCGTGGGCGCACTCAATGAGCTCAAGATCGACATGAGCGACGCTCACCAGATCCGTGGGCTCCGCATGATCGCCGGCAAGACAACTCGCGAACTCGACTGGCCGACCACCGACCGCTTCCCGAACCACGGCGCCGTCTGGCCGCGTCGGCGACTCGACAAAGCGCTGATCGACGCGGCCATCGAAGCCGGCGCCGACGTCCGTTTCGAAACCGAAGCGCTGCCGCTGATCGAAGGCGACCGGGTGATCGGTGTCGAGTCCAAGCCATCGAGCGACGACCGCACCAACACCGGCCTCGCTTCCAGAGTCACCGCCGATCTCACGATCGTCGCTGCCGGCCCTCCCGGCGCGACTGCGCGCATGCTCGGCGCCACGCGCGTGGAAGGTGAAACGTTCGGACTTGCCATCCGCACCTACGCCGAAACGCCCCGCCACGACAGCGCCCATCTCGAAGCAATGCTGTCGTTGAAAGACGAACACGGCACCGCGGTGCCCGGTTACGGCTGGATGTTCCCCGCTGGCGACGGCACGGTCAACATCGGCTGCGGCGCGCTGTCCACCATGAAGGGGTTCAAGAAGCTGAACCTCAACAAGATGATCGATTCGTATCGACGCGTCGTCGAGCCCGAGTGGGACCTCGGTCCGAACCTCGAGCGCCCGCGTGCGTGGCGACTGCCGATGTCAACGCAGAAGCGCCACGGCCCCGGATGGGTCGCCATCGGCGACGCGGCCGGACTCGTCAACCCGATGAACGGCGAAGGCATCGACTACGGCCTCGAGTCGGGGATGCTTGCCGCCGACCTCTTCATCGACGACCCCGCCAACGCAACCGAGCGATACAACACCGAAGTCGGCGAGCGATTCGACGCATTCCTGCGCACCGGCCGGCGCTTCTCGTTCCTCATTGGCCACCCGTGGATCCTGAAGAGCGGACTGAAGCTGTCGGTGAGCACTGATTCGATCGCGAACATCACACTGGCGGTCATGGGCAACCTCGTCGACAACACCACGCCCGGTGCCGCCGGCAAGGTGATGTGGCTGGCCGACAAGGGCCTCGGCCTCGCCGACCC
>CALICC010000251.1 GCA_938049325.1 uncultured Ilumatobacter sp.
CGTGACCCACGCCCACAGCGTGAGGTAGAACCACCGCTGCCCGAAGATGCGCGACATCGACATCACGGTGAGCGCGAGGACGATCGCCAATACGGCGTGCAGCCGCACGAGCGGGGTGTGTCCCGATCGCCATGCGTACGCAAACGCTGCGACCCACAGCATCAAGACGATCGCTCCGGGCCAGATGGCGCCGTCGGGGTCGAAGCCTTGCTGGAGGAAGCGTTCCTGACCGGTGATGAGCCGGGCGAATCCACCGACGCCGTCGAGGTGACGCAGCATGAGACGAGCGCCTGCTGCGAGGCCGATCGGTTCTTCGTCGGGCGAACCGAAGTGGTCGATCAGACGCTTCAAGTTGCCGGGGTCACGACGCAGTTGATCGGCAATCGGCGCGAGCCACAGGACAACGAACGCGCCCACGGTCAACAGCACGCTGCGCGGCGGACCCTCGCTTTCTTGTTGTCGGCCGCGCCACCAACGCACGAGCACCACGCCGACGGCGGCAAGGCCCAGCCCGCCCGACATCAGCAGGTACGGAATGTGTGTCTGTGCGGCGAACGACGCCGCAACGACGAGTGGGATCAGCATGTAGTCGTCGCCGTCGAAGACCGCCCACGTCGCAAGCAGGATCACGAGCCAAGCAAGCAACGGCATGTACGGGTTCCACGGTTGCGACAGGACCGACAGACCAAAGCCTCGGATGAGCACGGCGATCACCGCGGCGATGAGAGCGATGCCAGCTCTGCCGAGACGACGGTGGCCGATCCACATTGCGAGCGACGTCCAGATCAGTGAAATCGAGACGGTGGCGACTTCCATCGCCCACGCCGATCCCCCGAAAAGTCGATACCCCGGCACCAGCAGCCAGAAGCTGAGCGGGCCAGGATGACTCCCCTGGTCGGGAAGCTCACCGATCCGGCCGGGCAAACCAATCAGCGGCGTCTGACGCGATCCGCCGTCACGAACGCGGAACTCGGTCATCGCAAGATCGAGCACCGGATACCAGCGCCGTTGCGCGAGCGCGATCAGCGCGACGAACAGCGGGAGCGACACGCCGAACACAACGAGAGCGATGAAAGCCCGATCGGGTAACCGTCGAAGCATGCCGATCACCGAGCGCGTCGTCGGAGCCGGTCGCCGATTCCCCACCGGGTGACGAGCAACATCGACTCGACGATGATTCGGCCGGACATCTTCGATTTGCCGAGTGTGCGGTCGCGGAAGATGATCGGCGACTCGACGATGTTCGCCTGCTGCGCGGCGAGCCGTCGGACCAGCTCGGTCATGAAGGCGTAGCCCTCGGCCGACGTCGAGGTCGGGTCGATCGATGCCAGCGCTCCGGAGCGATACGCCCGATACCCCCCGGTGCAGTCACGCGGAGACACGCCGAGGATCGTGCGCGTGTAGGCGTTACCCCACTTCGACAACAGTTGACGACGCACCGGCCAGTCGGTCGTGCCGCCACCCGTGACGTATCGCGAACCGATCACGAGGTCGGCGCCCTCATTGATCAGACTCAAGAAGTCGGGTATCCGATCGGGGTCGTGTGACAGATCGGCGTCCATCGTGACCACGACGTCGTACTCTCCGCCGAGCACATGAGCGAAGCCGTCTCGGTAGGCGCTTCCCAACCCCCGCTTGCCGGGCCGGGACAACAATTCGATGCGCCCGACGTCGCGTCCGACCGCTTCGGCCAGCGGGCCGGTTCCATCTGGGCTGTCGTCGTCGACCACCAAGACATCGGTCTCAGGCGCGGCCTTGCGAACTGCCCGCAGGAATCGCTCGATGTTCTCCGCTTCGTTGTATGTCGGAAGCACGACCACGCTGCGCATGCGGATCACGAGCCTACTCGGGCAGCGCGACCACCCAAGGAAGCTCGGTGGAGAACCTCCAGCACGCCGCAGGCCGACGCGTCCCAGGTCATGGTTCGCACGCGCCGTTCGGCGGCGGCGCCAAGACGATCTCGCAAGTCTTTGTCTCCCAACACTCGAGCCATTGCTGCGCCGAGATCGGTTTCGGAAGCCAGCACCCCGGTCTCGCCATCGACCACAGAGCTGCGATGTCCTCGAATATCGGTGGCCACCGCGGGGGTCGCACAGCCGCCGGCTTCGGTGAGGCTCAGACCCCACCCTTCGGCGAGTGACGCACTGGCCACGATCCACGATCGACGATAGATGTCGACGAGATCGTCAGGTGCTACCCATCCGGCGAAGTCCACCCAATCGGCAGCGCCGAGCTCGGCGACGCGCCGGTCGAGCAACTCCCGCTCGGGTCCGCCGCCGACGATGGTGAGTGTGGTGCCCGGAACTGTCTCTCGAGCCTCCGCCACCGCGTCGATGAGGAGATCGAAGCGTTTCACGGGCGCCAGGCGTGCCACCGCGACGACCGACGGTTGGCTCGTTCGCGACCCGCCGGGCGAGAACCGCGGATCGGTGCCATTCGGAATCGCCGTGACGCGTTCGGGCGAGAACCCGATCTCGATCAGCTCCTCACGCGTTGCTTCTGACGGGGTCGCCGTGAGTCCGCGCCGATAGATCGGCGGAGCAACGCGGGCTTCGAGTACTCGGCCGGCGGCCGCCATGGGGCCAGGCAAGATCTGATTCCACATCGGCCCGTGAACGTGGTGGAGGAACAAGATGCGTGGCCGTCGGCACCACAGCGGCGAGAAGAACGGCACGGCGTTCATCACTTCGACCACTGCGTCGTAGCGGCCCATCCGGCGCGTCAGCTCGGACGCAACCGTGCGCGGAAACACCGTGTAGCGATTTCCGCGGCGGACAACTCGATAGCCGTTGCGTTCGGCGGTGGCCGGGTGTCCGGGAGCTACCGACGTCCGGTGCAACACGTCGAGACCCGCCTCTGCCCAGCGCCGTTCGCACTCGTCGGCATGCACCTCAGAGCCACCGGCGTCAGGATCGGCGAGGTCACGCCAGGCCAGTACGTGGATCCGACGGATCCCGCTTGCCATCAGGTCGTCCGCATACGCCTGCAACTGATCGCGAGGGGGTACCGCCACGCGCCTGACGATACGCCCTGGGTACCCCATCTGGTGAGTACCATCGGGGCGCTTGACGGACCTGATCGACAGCACAGACTCGGCTGACGCGCCGTCGCACGATGTGGAGGAGACCGCCGACGTCGCCGTGCCGTTCGTGTTCGGTGGCTCGGTTCGGTTCTCGGCACGTGGCGCCATCGCTCTCGCCGGCGTGTTGCTCTTCGCGATGCTGCCCGTCCGCGGCTTGTTCCGCTCGCCCGGATCCTCGATGGAAGAGGGCTTCATGCTCGTCTTCCCGCGGCTCGTGCAGCAAGGCCAGGTCCCCAACGTCGACTTCCTCCACCTCTACGGGCCGGGGTCGCTTCATGTCTTGGCCGGTTGGTACAAGGTGTTCGGTTACACGCTCGAAGCCGAGCGGGCCTTCGGACTGCTGCAGAACCTTGCCATCATCTTCGCGCTGTACACGCTGACTCGTCCGTGGGGTCGTGTTGCTGCGGTCGGAGCCAGCGTCGTGGCATCGCTCCTCGTGATGACACCGATCGGGTTGGCAGCGCTCGCGTGGCATGGTGCGGTGGCGCTCGCACTGTGGTCGGTCGTGTTCGCAATTCGTGCTCGCCATCAGGCGACGCTGTCGTCGTGGGCCGCTTCAGGTGTACTCGCCGGGCTTGCGTTGTCGTTCCGGCCCGACATCATCATCGCGATCACCGTGGCGATCATCGCTGCCGGCTGGGCCTCTCGAGGTCGAGCGACCAAACCGCTGGTTCTGGGAGCGATCATCGGTCTGCTGCCGATGTGGTTCCACCTGGTGATGGCCGGACCCGTTGCCGCCATCGACGGCATCGTGGTCGATCCCGTCGTCCGACTCCGACCCGGTCGAGAGCTTCCGAGTCCCCCGTCGTTCGGCAAGATCGACGGTGCACTGCAAGCCATTGCCGAAGCCGTGCCGCCGTACTGGCCTGTCCCGGCGCCGGCCGCGAATCATCAACTCTTCTTCTGGTTCCTCGCCGTGATCGTGATCGCCATCGGCGTGCCTGCCACCGCCTGGCGACTGCGTCGACGTTCCGGCTCCGAGAACACGCCGCATCTCGATGCGTTGTGGGTCGCTGGGGTGTTCGGACTTGGCATCTTGCCCCAGGCGATGCAACGCCCCGATTCCACGCACCTGGCGTGGGTCGCCATGGTGTCGTGGCCGCTCCTCGGTGCGCTGATCACGCACGTCACGATCCAACGCCTCAGACGGGTGTCGGCAGTGAGCGGCGTCGCTGCCGTGTTGATTGCGATGATGGTCGTCAGTCCGTTCTACACCTACCGCTACTACCTCTTGCACACGCGTGTGGCGGTTGGTGACCTGCCGCTGCCGTTCCTCGTCGAACGAGATGACCGCAAGTTCTGGTTCGGCAATCCTGAGGTTGCCAACGCACTCATCGCGATGATCCCCGACTTGGAAGCTCGGAGCGAACCCGGCGATCGACTCGTGGTGGGCACCGCCGACCTGAGTCGCACGGTCTACAGCGACGTGTCGATCTACTTCCTGTTCGACGAACTCGAACCGGCGACGTACTACATCGAGATGGATCCGGGGCTCGCCGATTCGGAAGGGTCTGGACTCGCTGAGGACATTGCCGACGCCGACTTCGTCGTGCTCACCAACTTCTGGTCAGGTTGGCTCGAGCCGAACACGTCGGTGCAACGCCAGTCACAGGAACACAACCGGGCAGTCGCCGACAACTTCTGCCTCGTCGGACAATACGAGAGCAACCTGTTGATGCTGTTCGAGCGATGTGAAGGTGGCGGCGGCATCAGCGGCGCCGACGTGGAGGGCATCTACCCCGTCGTCCCGGTCCCCGAAGAGCTCGCCCTGTAACGCATCTGCGGCGAAGCCATGACCTGTCGGGTCATCGCTCTCGTCACCCGCCGTTGCGATGATGACCGCATGCCGACAACCGCACGATCCGGAAGAACGATTCGCTTCGACCGAGCAGGCGCCGGTCCCCCGCTGGTTCTCCTGCACGGCCTGTTCCAACACGGGGCGACCTGGGACCAGGTCGGCTACCTCGGCGCGCTGACCGAGCACTTCGAGGTGATCACCATCGACTCCGTCGGCCACGGCGGCAGTGACCACCCGCGTGGGATCGGTGAGTATCGAGCCGAGCGTCGCGTCGATGATGTGACGGCTGTGCTCGATGAACTCGAGATCGACGACGCGTACATCTGGGGCTACTCGATGGGCGGTTGGCAGGCCCTCAGCTGCGTCCGCCATGCACCAGAACGCGTCCGAGGTGTGATTGCTGGTGGTTGGTGTCCGGCCCGCGGGTTGGCCACGACGTTCGACGTGTACGTCACTCAGTTCGGGTTCGACCCGGAAACCGATTGGTTCGCTGCATTGGTCGATCTGACCCGGAACGACCCGATTGTGGGTCCGGCTCTGGCAGACGGCGTCCTCGCCAGCTTCGAACTCGCCTTTCGTGCGTGCGAGCGCGAGGGCGGTGGTTTCGACGATGACCTCGTTCGATTCGAGCGTCCGGTCATCCTGTATTCAGGGACTCATGATCCGTACCACGACTCGACCGCGGCAGTTGCGGACGCCGTCGGTGCCCAGTTCGTCTCTCTGGCGGACGCCGATCACGGCCGCGCGTTCGTTGACGGCGCCACTGCAGTCGCCGCCGTCATGCCGCTCCTCGTGACGTCGGTGGGTCGCTGACGTGCGTCGCGAACTCCTCGCCGTCTCCCGCGACTATCCGCAGCCGGCGGACGAGTTGTGGCCGGTTGTTGCCGACCTCGACGGGTACGCACGCCACGTGACCGGGTTGGAGTCGACCCCGCTGATCTCCGGCGACGGGTTGGGAGCGATCCGCGAGTGCAACACGACGACATCGCAGAACTGGTCTGAGCGCGTGTCGGTGTGGGAGCCGCGTCGTCGCTACGAGATCGAAGTCGACACGGCGACCTATCCGACACCGCTTCGCCAACTCTTTCGCCGCTTCACCGGCATCTGGGAGATCGAGCCGGTCGGCGACGGCTGCAGAGTGTGGATCCGATTCGTTCCCGACGTTCGCGGCGGCTGGCTGGTGTGGCCGATCGTGGTGCTCGGGGCTCGCCAGTCGCGTCGCGATCTCGACTTCACCCTGCAGAGCTACGCCGACGCTCTCGGCTGAGCATCCCAGGGCCCCTCACCAGCGCCCGCCAGGAGCACCTCGAAGCCATCGAATGCGCGCCGGGGCTACCGCTCTGGTGTGTCGGCGTAAGGCAGGTATTCGGCGTTGAACATCGAGAACGACGTCATCATGCGCGGTGTGTCGGCCACGTTCATGCTGATGTTGTGCATGACCCATGGATGCATGACGACGAGATCCCCGGGCGCGCCTGTGAGTTCGACGACTCGAACATCGACGCCGTCGACCACGTCACCGTCCTGCATGAACCGCTCAATCCGTTCGCCACCCGGTATCGACAGCGCTGCGAACCAAGCTGAGCTACGAGCGAGCGCCCGCCGCACATCAGCCGACTTGCCGGCATCGTGACCAGCAGACCGTGCGACCAAGTTCCGCACGAGTTGGTGGGAACCTTCGACCACGAGGGTGCCTCCGCCGCGAGGGCCGACATCGTTCACGAACCCGAGAAATCGCAGCGCATCGAACCCGGTGACCGGGCCTCGCGCGGGAAGGTCGAAGTGCCACAACTTGTGCGGAAGCTCCCACGAAGCGTCGGTCGGGAACGAGAGCAGTGCCTGCGGGCTCACTCCGAACTGATGCCATCCTGCGCCGAGGAGCGCCTCGGCGATCTCGGAGGTTCGCTCGTTCAGGAACCCGTTGAAGACTTCTGCTTTCCTGAGCGGCTGCAGCTTCGCGACCTCGACGGGCCACGTGCCGCGATCGTGGCGGTCGATGCCGTCGCGCATCTCCAGCCACGCCCAGACGCGAGCCTCCATGTCGCTTGCGTCGGTCGCATCGACAGCGGATGGAACGCGAACGAACCCGCGCACTTCGAGCTCCGCAAGTTGCTCAACGGTCAGGCCAGCCACGTCCGCTGACGTTAGCGACGGCGCGAAACTCACTCCCGCTCAGTTTCGCCGGTACGGCTACATCGGTGAGGCCGACGTCCACGAGTTGCCCACTGGCAAAAGCCGGAACAGTGTGCGGTGATGCTGCGGCTGTCGTGGCGGGTCACGACGCGACAACCGGTGTTGCGACTTCGATGAGCAGGTTGCTGGGGCCGAGCACGTAGGCAACGGTCTGCCCCCACGGTTTGTCGACCGGGTCGGCGAAGGCGCGTCCACCCGCAGCGACGGCGGCGGCGACCGTCTCACCAACGTCGGTCGTCACCAGCGTGATCGCCGCCGGCGCTGGCTTGTCCTCGTTCGGAGCTACGAATCCGCCAGCCTCATCGAGATTGACCTTGGCGAGTTCAA
>CALICC010000252.1 GCA_938049325.1 uncultured Ilumatobacter sp.
GGGTTCGGGCGGCGCGGCCGTGGTCTGCGAGACTCGGCCATGCGCGATTACAGCAACATCTACATCGACGGTGCCTGGATTCCCTCTGACGGAACGGGAACGATCGAAGTCATCAACGCCGGCACCGAACAGGTGATGGGCTCGATCCCGGATGGCGTCGCCAGTGACGTCGACAAGGCGGTCGCGGCTGCCCGTGCCGCGTTCGACGATTGGTCGCAAACGCCGGTCGAAGAGCGCCAGAAGTACCTCGTGCGGCTGAACGAGGCACTCCAGGCTCGGTCGGCTGAGATCGCCGAGACGATCGCCGGTGAAGTCGGCATGCCGATCACGTGGTCGACCATGATCCAGGCTGGGCTCCCTGCTGGGAACATGCAGACCTTCGCCACGCTGCTCGACACCTTCGAGTTCGAAGAAGAGATCGGCAACAGCCTCGTCGTCAAGGAGCCGGTCGGTGTCGTCGGTGCAATCACGCCGTGGAACTACCCACTGCACCAGATCATCTGCAAGGTCGGGGGCGCGTTTGCTGCGGGTTGCACGATCGTCCTCAAGCCGTCCGAAGTCGCTCCGCTCAACGCGTTCATCCTGGCCGAGATCATCCATGAAGTCGGCTTCCCGCCTGGTGTGTTCAACTTGGTGACCGGAACGGGCCCGGTTGTCGGCGAGGCCATCTCGGCACACCCAGGGATCGACATGGTCAGCTTCACTGGCTCCACCAACGCCGGCAAGCGCGTCGCTGCCACCGCGGCGAGCACCGTCAAGCGCGTGGCGCTCGAATTGGGCGGCAAGTCAGCGAACATCATCCTCGACGACGCGAACCTCGAAGAGGTCATCCCGAAGGGCATCTTCGCGTGCTACCTGAACTCGGGCCAGACCTGCACCGCTCACACGCGCATGCTGGTGCCGAACAGCCGATACGACGAAGCGGTCGCGATCGCTGCAGCAGCTGCCGAAGCACAGCCGGTCGACGACCCGACCGTTGAAGGCATGCACCTCGGCCCGCTGATCAGCCAGGTTCAGTGGGACCGCGTGCAGGGGTACATTCAGAAGGGCATCGATGAGGGCGCCGTGGTTGCCGCTGGCGGCCTCGGCAAGCCCGAAGGCAAGGAGACCGGCTACTTCGTGAAGCCGACGGTCCTCGCCAACGTCACCAACGACATGACCGTCGCGCAAGAGGAGATCTTCGGTCCGGTGCTGTCGATCATCGGCTACGACGATGATGACGACGCCGTGCGGATCGCGAACGACAGCCTCTACGGCTTGTCAGGCGGCGTGTGGTCAGCCGATCAGGACCGAGCGATGGCGGTCGCTCGTCGCATGCGCACCGGTGCCGTCGACGTCAATGGCGGCGGCTTCAACATCGCCGCGCCGTTCGGTGGCTACAAGCAGTCCGGATACGGCCGTGAGAACGGCCCGTACGGCATCGACGAGTTCCTCCAGACCAAGTCGTTGCAGCGCTGATCGCACGCAACATCAGCCGGTGAGAGGTCGCGTCTCGGACGCCGAGATCGCGATCCTCACCGGCTACGTTGCACGCGAGCAATCTCGAGATTGGAAACCATGGCAGGCGAACGAATTCTGGTGGCGAAAGTCGGCCTCGACGGTCACGATCGCGGCGTCAAGGTGGTGGCGAGAATCCTGCGCGACGCTGGATTCGAGGTCATCTACACCGGTCTCTTCCAGACGCCCGACACGGTGGCTGCGGCCGCGGTCGACGAAGACGTCGACGCCATCGGTCTCTCGATGCTGTCGGGTGCACACATGACGCTGGCGCCGCTCGTCGTCGACAAGGTTCGCGAGCGCGGCGTCGACATCCCGGTGATCGTCGGCGGCATCGTTCCCGATCAAGACGTCGAAGCACTCGCCGCTGCGGGCGTTGCGAAGGTGCTCACGCCGGGGGCCACAGCGGACCAGGTCGCCCAAGCGGTACGCGACGCGATCGACGAGAACTGAACGCCCTCGCAACCGCGCTCGGGGTCTCAGCCCGAACTGACGGCGTGTTGGCGGAGCTCGGCGAGATCGACGTACTCGAGTGTCGACACGTGTGTTGATTCGAGTACCACGTCGCAGGCGCGACCTTCGTCGAAGGCTTCCTTCCAACGCATGGCGCACACGCACCACTGGTCGCCCGGCTTGAGGCCGGCGAATCCGTATTGCGGCATCGGTGTCGACAGGTCGTTACCTCGGGAGGCGGAGAACGCGAGGAAGTCCTCGGTCACGCGACAGCACACTGTGTGCATCCCGGGATCGTCACCGTGGTTCTCGCAGCAACCGGTCCGGTGGTAGCCGGTCATCGGATCGTACGAACACGACTCCAGTTCGGTGCCGAGGACGTTCAGTTGGGCCATGGCGCACGCCTCGTCATGACCGGAGTCTCGTCACAGCGGCGGTCGTCGTCAAGCCGGAACGTCGGGAACCGCGAAGTGGGTGACGTCACACCGAGGGGTGTCGTCAGACAGGGGTGGCTGTCAGACCCACCAACCGGCGAGGTCGACGATGAGATCGCCACCCGACGCGTGGAACAGGCACGAACGCCCCGTCGACGACAGCGACACCAATGCGCTGTTCGCAGTGGGGGCGCCGGGAACGACGTTGACGGCGGATGTGTCGGGCCGTGTCGAGCAATTCCAGGCGGTGATGTGTCCGCTCGTCGTGTGCCGTGCAGCCGCGATGTTCACGCTCGCAGCGGCGGGGGTCACGGTGAGTCCGTTCTCGAGCACAGGGCGCGGCACGCCATAGCTCGTGCTCGCTCCTGCGGCGAGATGGTTGCCACCACGGGTATCCAAGATGCGTGCGGGAGTGGCGGCAACGAACGTCAATCCGTCACCGGGTGCGTATTCTCCGGTCACGCCGATCGTGATGTGCGTGCGGGCGCTGCTCGTCACACACAGCGATTGGTTCGAGCTGAGGGCGAAGATCCCGTTGTTGCCGCGAGTTTCGCGGGCGGCGAAGTTGAGTGAAGACGTCGTGGTCGACGTCGACATGCAGTCGTTGACGGTCAGGAAGCCGCCGGCGTCCGGATTCACGGCGGTGACGTTGATCGACACTGCCTTGGTTGTCGGGTCGATGGCGCCGCCGAGTGGGATGACGGTGCGCACGCCGGGACGAAGCTGCCCGTTGAGCCCGACGCCGGTCCGACTGTCGACGACGCGTTGTGAACCAATGCTGTCGAGGGCGGTCGCACCGTTGGCGCCGATCCATCCGGTGACATCGATGATGAGATCCGTGGCTGTCGAGGCGTCGACGCAGAAGCTGCCGTCGGTCGCGAGTGGCGTGATGACCGAGTTCCCGATGTTGCGCCGGGCACCGTAGTTGAGCGACGAGGTGGCAAGCCGAGCACCGTTGCACGGGGTGATGCTCACGAAGCCGATCGCCGACGGATTGACGGCTGCCACGTTCACGATGACCGCCGAAGCGTTGTTGTCGACGTCGTTCAGCTGCGTCGGGTAGATGCGGATGCGCTCGCCGGCCTGCAGCCGGTTGAAGGCTGCGCCGGGAGCCCGTGTGTCGAGCAGGCGGGCTGGTGTCATCGGCGTGACGCGGTCGCCGACTTGGTCCGCTGAGGGTGGCGTCACCGGAGGCTCGGTCGTGGGTGGCCGAGGATCGTCCTTGGGGTCTTGCGGGTCGGTGGTGGGCGTGACGACCGTGGTGCCGGGTACGTCGATGGCGAGCGTGTAGGAGCCGATCGATCCGTAGTTGGTGAAGCCGTTCGATGCCGATCCCGAACCGATGCTGCGCACGGCGACGGTGTAGGTACCTGGCGCGATCGAGGCGGGCAGGTTGGCCGACAGCGACCAGGCTGCGGAGTTGTCCGGTGCGGCGCTGGCCACGACGTCGTCGTTCGAGTTCATCACGGCGAGGTCGGCGAGCAGGTTTCCGTTGGCGATCGTCTTCGAGACGTTGATCGAGATCGGGCCCTCGGTGACTTCGAGTGTGTGCGTCGAGATGCTGCCGCCGTTGGCGATCGTGTGGGTCGTGACGGAGTCGCCGGAACCGAAGGGCGTGGAGCCGGACGTGGTCGGCACCCGCTCGATGTAGGCGTCGATGGCGGCGAGATCGTCTTCGGTGTTGGTGGCACCGGAGTACTCGCCTCTGGACCACTGCGTCAGTTCCTTGCTGTAGCCGACGCCCATGATCGGAGCCCAGTTGCCATGGCCCGAGTAGTACGACGAACCCGTGCCGTCGGAGTGTGCGATGCCGTCATGGCGCAGGCCGAACGTGTGGCCGATCTCGTGGGATGCTGCCTCGGCAACCGATTTCGGATTGCCGTTGGCGAGATTGCTCGAAAAGACGAACGCCGGCAGGTCGTAGGTCTTCCCAAACGAGTGAAGGTAGGCCGAGCCGCCGTAGGGCCCGTACCACGCCGAGTCTTTCGAGATGACGACGCGGATACCGAAGTTGTCATCTGAGCCGGTCGACCGGATGAGGCCGTCAACCCCGGGATCTGCGGTCGTGACGTCGACGTCCCATGGGGCGAAGTCGTCGGCAACGCGAGCCCAGATCTCGTAGATGCCGTCCAACTCGCTCTGGGAGAATGTGTTGTTGCGCGAGCCCGAGGGCTCGCGAGAGTAGGAGCCGGACACGATTGGCTGATCGCTGTCGTTCCACGGAGTGTCGACGGTGACGTGGCCGTTGAAGTCCAGGAAGATCTTGCGGCTCGACGACGGATTCGTGTGCAGCGAGAAGACGTCCGACGCCGACAGCGCGTGCTGTGGCTCGTCCTTGAAGTTGTCGAAGCCGTCGTCGGCGTGTTCAGCGTGTGCGTCCTCGAACGATGCCGGTAGGTCGGGGATCGGGTCGCTCGCTCGGACCATGCCGTCATCGAAGGCGAACTCTTCTTGCCCGATGAATTCGGAGATGTCGCGGACGGTGGGAGCGGCGATCGGTTCGACCGTGGAGTCACGGCCAGCACGGGAGTCAGCAACCGGGTCAGCACTTGGGGCAGCGTCGTCGGCGGCGGCTGACGACGAGAACGAGACGGCGACCGTCGCAGAAAGCGCGAAGGCAGCGGCCAGAGCGGATGACTTCCGTGCCGAGTTCGTCGACGTGCGCGCGCCAGACGTCGCAGCGTCGGTCGCATTGCGGTCGGTGGCGGCTGAAGAAGGCATGTCGGGTCTGCCAGATATTTCGGCAACCCGTAGACAGCTGTTGACTCAGGACTTCTGCAGGTTTCTCTCAAGAAACGGACAAGATGCGCTGTTGCGGTTGACACGTGACCTGGCGAGGTCGCGCACGTCTGATCTCGGGGCCTGATCTCGCCGTGGGTCTCGCGGAGTCGGCGCCACACCGTCGCCCGCTGCCCGGGTCGGTAGCGTGCATGGCGCCATGAGTAGCTCCGGACCCCGATTTCGCTTCGCCCCTTCGCCGACCGGCATGTTCCACGTCGGCGGCGCGCGATCAGCGCTTCACAACTGGGCGCTCGCACGGCAGATGGGTGGCGCCTTCGTGCTGCGCATCGAAGACACCGACGAGGCGCGCAACAACCCGGAGTGGACGCAGGGCATCATCGACGCACTGGCGTGGATCGGGATCTCGGCGGACGACGAACACTTCGAGGGCCCGCACTTCCAAAGCGCCAATGCTGACGCCCACGTGGCCGCGGCGCAGCGGCTGTTCGAGGCGGGCGTTGCCTACTACTGCGACCTCAGTGGTCAAGAGGTGCAGGACCGCGCCAAAGAGCTGGGCATCACCGGGTACGACGGCTATTCGCGTGACCGCGGGCTCGACCCGGCACCTGGGCGTGTGCTGCGGTTTCGTGTGCCCGACGGGACGACGATCGTGCACGACGAGGTGCGTGGCGAGGTCACCTTCGACAACTCGACCATCGAAGACTTCGTGCTCCTGCGCGGCAATGGGACTCCGGTGTTTCTGCTGGCGAACGTCGTCGACGACATCGAGATGAGCATCACCAACGTGGTGCGCGGCGAAGAACACCTGCCCAACACGCCCAAGCAGCAGATGCTCTGGCAGGCACTGGGTCACGAACCGCCGCAATGGGCGCACATTCCGGTGCTCGTGAACGAGCAGCGCAAGAAGCTGTCCAAGCGGCGCGACAAGGTCGCGCTCGAGCAATATCGCGACGACGGGATCGTTGCCGATGCAATGGTGAACTACCTGATGACGCTCGGCTGGACGATGCCCGGTGGCGAAGAGGCGGGCAGCGAGATCTTCCCGTGGTCCGAAATGGAGGCGGCCTTCTCGTTGTCGGCGGTGTCGTTGTCGCCTGCCTTCTTCGATGTCAAGAAGCTCGTCGCGTTCAACAAGCAGTACATCAAGAACATGACGGTGGCCGACTTCGTGGAGGCCGTTGATGCCGACCTGCCCCCTGATTGGGATCGCGCTCGCTTCACCGAGATCGCGCCACACATCATGGAGCGACTCGAACGACTGGGTGACGCACCGGGCGTCGTCGACTTCCTCTTTCTCGGCGACGGCGTCGACCCGGAGATCGACGCCGACGCGTGGGCCAAGGCGGTCAAGCCGGAGTGGGCGACGACGCTGCTCGGCGAGATCACCGAGGCGTACGACGCTTTGGGAGCCGACGAGTGGACACACGAAACGCTCAAGGCGACCATGGAAACGTTGATGGTCGCTCATGAGATCAAGCTCGGTAAAGCGCAGGCACTCCCGCGCGTCGCCGTCACCGGCCGCTCGGTTGGCCCACCACTCTTCGAGGCGCTCGAAGTGCTCGGCCAGGCCGAGACGGTTCGGCGATTGCGGGTGGGCATGACACGTGCGGCGAGGTCTGCTGCGACAGACTGAGCGCATGCCTTCTGGCGGAACTCGTGACGTGCGCCTGTCGGCCGCTCCCGATGCCGCTTTCGCGCCGATCCGCCAATCGCACGCCGACTCCTCGGCGGTCGCTCCCGGCGACACGGGCGATGTGGGAGAAGTCGACCAGGTCACGCTGGCTCCTGGCACCACGGCGTTTCGATGGAGACGGCGCGTGCTGCGCGCCGTCGGGCTCATGGTGCTGCTGGGCGCGTTCTACTTCTTGGTGTCGCTCGCTCAAGTGTGGATGGCGGGGCGAGCAGACGAGCGCGGCACGGTCGACGCGATCGTGGTGATGGGCGCAGCACAATACGACGGCCGGCCGTCGCCGCAACTCGCTGCCCGTCTCGACCACGTCGTGGAGCTGTGGCCCGAGGAGATCGCTCCGCTTGTCGTGGTGACCGGCGGGAACCTGCCTGGCGACCGATTCACCGAGGCCGGCACATCGGCTGCGTATCTGATCGAACGCGGGGTGCCGGAGTCGGCCCTGTTGCTCGAAGACGCAGGTTCGAACTCGTATGAATCATTGGAGGCGGTTGCCGCGATGCTCGAAGCGCGCGGCCTGTCCAGCGTGGTGATCGTCACCGATCCATACCACTCGCTTCGATCGAAGCTCATTGCCGAAGAGGTGGGCCTGCGGGCGTCGATCTCGTCGACCGACACGTCGGTGGTCACGGGGGCGAGTTCGGTGGCGCGTCACATCGAAGAGGCGGGCGGGGTCAGCGTGGGGCGGATCATCGGTTTCGACCGTCTGACCGACCTCGTCGACTGATCGCAGGACGAACGGGACGAAGGGCCGCGCCGCTCGGCGAAAACGACGTCGACCGGCCCGTAGGCCGGTCGATCACGTGGTTGGGGTGAAGGGAATCGAACCCCTAATAACAGAACCAGAAACTGTCGTGTTGCCAATTACACCACACCCCAAAGTGCGAGGTTCGAGAGTCTCGAACCGGTGCGGACATGAGGATATCGGCAGCCGGTCGCATCGACTCGACCGAATTCTTGCAACATGAGCGCGCGTGAGTTCGCAGCGTTGCAAGGCTGGCGGGGGCCGATATCGTCGGAGGTTGCGGTGGCCTCGGCTGTCGTAGCATCAGGTCCCGTTCGTCTAGAGGCCTAGGACTCCACCCTCTCAAGGTGGCAGCACGGGTTCGAATCCCGTACGGGATGCCAATCGAAACACCAGGTCAGAGCCACTCCTCCCGCAAGGCGAAGGGTGGCTCTGCTGCTTTTCGCCGCCGCAGACGAGAATCTCCTGCGTCAGTGACCGGTCAGTGCGCCGTTCTCGGCGCACGCTGACCGCTCTGCGTCGAGGAGCGACTCGAGATCTGCGAACGGCATCGCTCGGTGGAAGAGATGGCCTTGCGCCACCGAGCCGCCGATCTCCTCCGATGCTGCGGCCTGCTGAGCGGTTTCGATGCCTTCCATGATCACGTCGAGTCCGAGCGCGTGGCACAGCCGCACGAGCGAGGCCGTGACGGCATGGGTGACCGGGTCGCCGACGAGATCGGCGACGAAGGAGCGGTCGACCTTGACGACGTCGATGGGCAGCTCGCGCAAGTGTGCGAGCGACGAGAAGCCCGTGCCGAAGTCATCGAGACCCAACCGGAAGCCGGCGGCGCGCAGATTGCGCAGGACCGGCAGCGCCGAGTCCGTCGCGAGGACCGCCGACTCGGTGATCTCGATCAGGAACGACGAAGGGTCGAGCCCGGCAGCGCGAACCTCTTGATCGAGGAGCTCGCAGAACCCCGGCACCTTGAGCTCGGGGTCCGACACGTTGATCGACATCTGGAATGTGGCGTCTCGAGCAACGAGGAGCGCAGCTGCGCGAATCGCTCCGGTGATCACGCTGCGACCGAGTGCGGGCATGAGACCAGCGTCTTCGGCGACGTCGAGGAACTCGCCCGGGCCGATCAGCCGGTCGGCGGCTTGCCATCGAACGAGTGCTTCAGCTCCGGTGATCCGCCCATCGGGCAGCGAGACGATCGGTTGGAAGTGCGGCTGAATGAGCCCCTCGGTGAGGGCTCGTCGGAGACCGGTTTCGACGTCGAGGCGGCGTTCGGCTGCGCTTCGAAGCTGCTCGTCGAACACGATCCAGCGTTTGCGCCCCTGCTTCTTGGCCTCGTATGCGGCGGTGTCGGCGTCGCCGAGCAGCCCCTGCGCGGTGCGGTGGGGCGAGAGATCGGCTGATGAGATGCCGATACTCATGCTGATGTGAATCAATCGGGTTGCCACCGTGAACGGGTCGACCAGGTTGTCGAGCAGTCGGCCGGCGGCCTGCTGGGCGCGCGCATCGCCGCCGTGTTCGAGCAACACGACGAACTCGTCGCCACCGAACCTCGCGAGCAGCGCGTCGTCGCCCAGATCGACCGATGCGAGCCGTTCAGCGAGCTTCGTGAGCAGTGTGTCGCCCGCCTGGTGGCCGAGCGAGTCATTGACGATCTTGAATCGATCGAGATCGCAGAACAGCAGGGAGGGCGATCCGCCGCTCGCAAGGATGCCGTCGAGGCGTTCGATCAGTTGGGCGCGATTGCCGAGCCCGGTCAGCTCGTCATGGAAGGCCCGTCGCTCCAGCTCAGCGGTGATCTTGCCCTCCTCGGTCACGTCGCGACCGATCCCGAAGCACCGTCCGACCGACATGTCGAAGTGGAGCGCCCACCGAATGAGGCGGTACGTGCCATTCGCGGTGCGCATCTTGAAGTTGGTCTCGGCGCGACCATGCGTGCGTAGATCGTGCTCGACGGCGGCGCGCGTCTTGAGATCGTCGTCGGGTAGGAGTGACCAGGAGTCGAGACCGAACACTTCGTCGCTCGTGTAACCGAGCAGTGTCTCCCACGCCGAGTTCGACTCGATGACGAGCCCTGCCTGGTCGTACACGACGAACAACGAGTCGCCCGACGAGAAGAACTTGCGCAACAGGTGGTCGCCAGCATCTTCGCGCTCGCCGGTTGCGAGCAACACCTGACCGTTGTCGTCGACGGGGCGCACGCGCCACCGACTGTCGTTGACTCCGAACCGGAGCGGGGCGTCGACTTCGCCCGCGCACGAGGTGGCGTGCAGGAGTCGTTCGCCGGGTACGAAGTCCAGCCAGCGATTCGTGGCGATGACATCGCCTGAGCAGGTGACGAGCGCCGCGGGGATGGGCATGGCGCTGAGTACCGCCGACCACGCGGACACGTCGGGCCCGGAGAGCGGCGCCGTCGGCGCATGCGTGAGCCCGTTGGTCATGGAAGGTCATCGGCGCAGACGGGCTCGCTGTTGACGCGATTTGACCACGTCTTGACGTTGCGGGTGCGCGCGAACCGAGCGGGCGGGGCAAGCGCGACCGCTATGTTCGCCGACGTGTCGAGCCGATTTACCTATAGCTCAGCCGAGCGCCTGCCGGTCGAGGTGCTCGTCTTTCGAGTCGACCCGGATCATGTCGAAGAGTTCCTCCGCATCGACCACGAAGTTTGGACGCTCGGTGAGGCGTTGCTGCCCGGGTTCGACCGATTGCCGTTCATCTCGAAGGAAGTGTGGCTCGACGACTCACGACCCGGCGTGGTCACGCTGACCTTCGTGTGGGAATCGATGGAGGCGTGGAATCGAGTCGGCGATGCCGAGGTGCAGCGGGTGCTGCAGGAACGCTTCGACGAACGTTTCCCGCACGCGGTCGAGCTACTCCAGGCGCTCCACGAAGACGCCGATTACGGCATCCATCGTTGGAGCCGGTTCGAGCGCACCTGATTGTCCGTTTTGCCGACTCGGTGGCGGCCCGTGATGCTGCCGTGCCTCAACGCTCCATGGACGTCTAGATCGTCGGGACTTCGACGTGGCGGCCGAAGACGTCAGCCATCGTGTTCATCATCTCGCCGAGCGTTGCGTAGGCAGCCGATGCTTCGATCAGTGTTGGCATGAGGTTGACCTCGGGGTCGGCGGCCTCTTCACCCAACTTCGCGAGCACCCGTGCCACTGCTTCGGAGTCGCGGTCGTCTTTGACCATGTCGAGGCGCTTGCGCTGACGCTGCTCGTCTTCGTTGGTGATCTGCAATATGTCGAGCTGATCGTCATTGCCGTCGGTGAAGTCGCTGACTCCGACGATGATCCGTTCGCCCGTGTTGAACTTGCGCTCCAGCTCGTACGCCGAGTCGGCGATACGGCCTTGGAACCAGTTCTCGTCGATGCCCTCGATACACCCTTCGAGGATCGAACCCTTGCCGAAGTCGTCGAGCGTGGCGAAGATTTCCTCTGCCTGTCGTTCCATTTCGTCGGTGAGTTCCTCGACGAAGTACGAACCGCCGAGTGGATCGGCGACGTGGGTGACGTTGGTTTCGTGAGCGATGATCTGCTGCGTGCGCAGCGCGATGCGTGCGGCTTTCTCGGTGGGCAACGCGAGCGCTTCGTCCATCGAGTTGGTGTGCAGCGACTGTGTGCCACCGAGCACGCCGGCCATGGCCTCGATCGCGGTGCGCACGATGTTGATCTCGGGTTGCTGCGCAGTGAGTGAGACGCCCGCGGTTTGCGTGTGGAACCGCAGCTGCATCGATTTGGCAGCTTGCGCTCCGTAGCGCTCTTTCATCCACCGAGCCCAGATGCGACGAGCGGCGCGGAGCTTCGCGATCTCTTCGAAGAAGTCGATGTGCGCGTTGAAGAAGAAGCTGAGCCGGGGTGCGAAGGTGTCGATCGGCAGCCCTGCTTCGAGCGCCAACTCGACGTACGCGAATCCGTTCGCCAGCGTGAATGCAAGTTCCTCAGCAGCTGTCGACCCGGCCTCGCGGATGTGATATCCGGAAATCGAAACGGAGTTCCATCGAGGCATCTCGGCAGCCGTGAACTGAATGGTGTCGCGTACGAGCCGCATCGACTGGCGCGGCGGGAAGACGAATTCCTTCTGCGCCTGATATTCCTTCAAGATGTCGTTCTGCAGCGTGCCGCCGAGTGCCGCACGGCTGACACCGGCCTTCTCGGCCTGTGCGACGAACATCGCGAAGATCGGTGCGGCGGGGGAGTTGATGGTCATCGACGTCGTGATGCCGCCGAGGTCGATGCCCGCGTAGAGGTCTTCCATGTCGGCAAGGGAGTCGACGGCCACGCCGCATCGGCCGACTTCGCCGAGCGACATGGGGTCATCAGAATCGAGTCCGAGCAACGTGGGCATGTCGAACGCGGTCGACAAGCCGTTGCCGCCCGCCTTGAGGATCTCCTTGAACCGCCAGTTGGTGTCTTCGGCGGTGCCGAACCCGGCAAACATGCGCATCGTCCACAACTTCGACCGGTACATCGACGCGTGGGGCCCACGTGTGTATGGGTACTGGCCCGGAAACTCGCCGTCGTCCGGCCCGTAGACGGGTGCGAGCGGGACGCCCGACATGGTTGCGTAATCGGCGTCGCGAATCTTGGAAGCACCGAACGCTTCCTCCCAGATCTGTCGATTCGACATGGACTGCTCGGCGGGCTGCTCGGCGCTCATGCCCCGAAACTAGTGAAGACCAGGGCGCTGCGCCCGACCGGGCAGCTCGGTTCGGCCCATGTCGCCGCGCGGTGCAGACTGTGCACATGAGCAGCTTTCGTGCCGATGACGTGACCGATCAGAGCGGACGGACGTTCTTGGTGACGGGCGCGAACACTGGTCTCGGATTCGAAGCCGCCAAGGTGCTGGCCGATCGTGGTGCTCGCGTGCTGCTCGGTTGCCGCTCGGAGGTTCGAGCAGCGGAGGCGATCGAGCGCATCGAGCGAGTGGTGCGGCACGCCGACCTCCGATTCGTTCCACTCGACCAGGGTGACTTGTCGAGCGTGCAGCGCGCTGCTGAGTTGGTGATGGAGGAAGATCGCCTCGACGTGCTGGTGAACAACGCGGGCATCATGATGCCGCCTCGCGAGCTCACGACCGACGGATTCGAGTCGCAGTTCGGTGTGAACCACCTCGGGACGTTTGCATTGACCGCGCAGTTGTTGTCGAAGCTGGGCGAGACCAAAGGGTCGCGCGTCGTGGTCACGAGCAGCATCGCGCACCGCGGTGGCACCATCCACTTCGACGACATCGACGCGTCGACGAAGTACGGCGCCCAAGAGCGATATCAGCAGAGCAAACTCGCCAACCTGCTCTTCATGTACGAGCTCGACCGTCGGCTGCGGGCAGCGGATTCGCCCACGCTCGCAGTTGCGTGTCACCCGGGTATCGCCACCACCGAACTGGGACGACACATGCCCAAGCTCATCGCGCTCGCCACGCCGTTGATTCGACCGTTCTTCAACTCGCCAGCAGCCGGAGCGTGGCCGACGTTGATGGCCGCGACGGACGCGTCGATTGCAGGCGGTGATTACATCGGACCGTCGAAGCGTGGCGAGACCGCCGGCCCGGCCCACAAGGTCGAGTCGGCGAAGCGGGCGCGTGACGAAGATGTGGCGCAGCGACTGTGGGACCTCTCGATCGAGATGACCGGCGTCGACCCCGGCATCTGACGCGTTAGGAAGGCTCGCTCACGGCGCGCATCAATGCAGCCCCGCCGCTCCATGCAGCGAAACAGCACGCCGCGCTCACGGCGCCGAGAAACACTCCGGTTGCGTTGGCAGCGACGTCGGAGATCTCGACTTCGCGGCTGGAGGTGTACACGCCCTGCGCGGCTTCGATGATCACGCTCGCGGTAAACACCGCGATGGCCGAGATGATCACACCCCGCCACGTCCACAACGTGAGCATGATGAGGAGCGCGGCGCACCCCCACACGCCGATGTGCACGATGGCATCACCCTCGGGCAGGTTTGCGTCGGTGAGCTCGCGGGCGCGATTCTCCGCATCGAGGCGGTCTGAGAGTCGGCGAGCAAAGCCACCGAACAGGTTGCGGGTGAACCCCGGAGCGCGGTCGGAGATCATGAGCGCGACGTTGAAGAGCAGCACACCCACGCCGAGCAGCCCGAAGAAGGTGCGAACCGACGTCGACGGGCGGTCGTAGGGGCGCGGGTGTGTCCGATCCCTCCCGATTGGAGGAGTGCGATCGAGGGTTTCGGTTGCGCTCACGACGACAGTCGATCACGAGATGACGGCCGTTGCGGCGCGGCGTGACGGAATTCTCGGCGGGGGGCTGCCAATGTTGCGATTCCGTTCACGTTGGGTTTGAGCCCGGACCTCAAACGCAACATTTCACCGACCGAATGCAACAATCGTCCGTCGCCGGCGAGTGTGTGCTGACCGTTACTTCGTGGCGTCGGTCAGGATCGGCCACGGAACGAAACCGAGTCGAGCGATACGTCCTTGGTGCTGCACGTCGAACCCGGCACCTTCGAGTAAGCGCCGCAAACGTCGTTTCGGGATGGCCTTCATCGGCTGGCCTACCGCCGACGACGCGCGCTGAATCGCTTCGTCGGCGAGCCCGGTGATCGCAGCGATCGACGCGATGATGAGGCGACCGCCGGGCCGTAGGAGCCGATGGAGTTCTGCCGCGGCCGCCTCCTGATCCCGGTACCAGTGGAACGATTCGGTGCAGACCACGACGTCAACCGATGCGTCGGCGAGCGGCAGTTGCATCGCATCGGCCTGTACGAACATCGCGTCGCGGAACAAGCTGGACACGTCGCCGCGAGCGGTGCCGCTCGATTCGTCTGGTCCGCCGGACCCGTCGGTGAGCGAGCGCTGCATCGCTCGCTCGAGCATGCCATCCGACAGATCGGCACCGATGACCGCGGCCCCTTCGAAACGCTCGCGCAACCGTGCCATCAGGAGGCCGGTACCGCAACCGAGGTCGAGTACCACGTCGGGATGCAGGCCGTCGAGGCGCGCCAGCACCGCATCGTGAACGGGGCGGTACGTGTTGTACTGCAGGCCGGGTCGGTCGTACGTCGACGCCCAGAGGTCGAAGAAGATCGATTCCGCCGGCACGGACATGTGACCACTGTGCCAGATCCACACCGGTGCCGCGAGCAAAACGTCGACACCGCAAGCAGAACGGTCGCCTGCGAGTGCGGAACGGTCGCGCCCGCGCACGGGTGCGCGGGTCCATACTGGACGCGATGAGCGCCACAGACGACCGCCCGGTTGCCGCGAACTCGGTTCGCGACGTCGTATTGACCGACAACGAGCAGGGGACATTCGGTGGGCGCGTTCAAACCCGATTCCCGCC
>CALICC010000253.1 GCA_938049325.1 uncultured Ilumatobacter sp.
AGCGTGGGCGGACGGCCAAGTCGTGTCGCTCGCCGTTCGTTTGACCGTCCCCCAAATCCAACGACTGATTCGCGAGACCGACTTCGACTGGCAACCCGGCACCCTCGAACAAGCAGAGCAATCCGACGTCGACGAACCCGAGCAAGCCGGCGAACCAGAGCAAGCAGACGAACCAGATGCGGGCGAACCGTTGGCGGCGGACTCGACCGAACAACCCGAACACGACCCAGGCGACACCTCCCCGGTCGAGCCGCCTTCGGATCAGAATCGGGTCAGCTACGGCTACCGCGACAACGGCCGCTGGTACCTGTACGCCGACCTCGACACCGACCTCGGCGAACTCGTCGAAACCTCACTGACCGAAGCACGCGACGCCCTCTTCCAACAACGCAACAACACCAGCAGCAACACCAGCAGCAGCAACACCAGCAGCAGCGACACCGGCGCTGTTGACGCCGACCAGACCAGCAGCCCGGCCAACAGCGCGGCTGCGAACAACACGAACGTGTCGGAGCCGGTATCGAACGTCGACGCACTCGTCGAACTCGCCAACCGATCACTCGACACCATCGTCAGCACCTCACGCCGCAACCGCTACCGCATCAACCTCCACCTCAACACCGCCGGCGCTCTCGTCACCGAACACGGCATCGCCCTCCCCGACAGCCTCGCCGACCATCTCACCTGTGACGGCACCCTCGACCCCGTCCACATCCACAACGGGCTCCCCATCTCCGTCGGCCGAACCCAACGCACCATCCCGGACCGAACCAGACGCACCGTGCTCAAACGCGACCACCGATGTTGCCAAGTCCCCGGTTGCACCACCAGCCAACACCTCGACATCCATCACATCATCCACTGGTCCAAACGCGGACCCACCAGCACCCACAACCTCATCACCCTGTGCTCACGCCATCACCGCCTGCACCACCAACACAAACTTGGTATCGCCGGCAACGCCGACCAACCCGACACGCTCGTGTTCACCAACAGCCACGGCCGTCCAATCAAACAGTCCGGCGCCAACCCCACACCACCCACCGGGCCACCACCACCAACCCGCGGCAACTGGCAACACCCCTACGGCGAACCACTCCAGCGCCAATGGGTCACCTTCACCGACCCGACCCTCAACTCCGAACGAGGCGCGGCGTGAACGCTCACCACCAACGCACCGACACCGCCTGATGGTGACGGCGACGGGCCCCACGAGTACCTGCGAAGATCGTTCCGTGGAGTACGTCACGCGGATCGAGCGATTCACGATTGGTGACTTTCCGAAGGTGTGCGTCTACTCCGGGCGTCCGGCCACCAAGCTGGTGCCGGTCGAGGCCATGCGGACCTCGACATGGCCGTGGTTCCTGCTGCCCATCAGCTTCATCTCGTTCGTGATCACCAAGACCATGAACGAGCGTGACACCGTGTGGGGGCAGTTGCCGTTCGCCGAGGGGCAGGTGCAGGGCATCACAGCGAAGTACGACCCGTCGATCGGCGTCATCCTGCGTGGCGTCCACCCCGACTTCGTCGAGGCGACGCGTGCGGCTCAGGGCCGAGGCTGAGCGTCAGTCGGCGCGGTCGAGCGCCGGCGTGATGTCGCCCTGCGCAAGCGTGCCGATCTTGCGATAGGCGTCGAGCTTCTGGCGCGTATCGGTGATGTCGAGATTGCGCATCGTGAGCTGACCGATCCGATCGAGCGGACCGAATGCCTGGTCCTCGACGCGTTCCATCGACAAGCGGTTCGGCTCGTACGTGAAGTTCTCGCCGACCGTGTTCGTGATCGTGTAGTCGTCACCTCGACGCAGTCGAACGGTGACTTCACCGGTGATTGCCGAAGCGACCCAGCGCATCAGCGGCTCACGCAACATCAGGCACTGTGGGTCGAACCAGCGGCCCTCGTACAGCAGGCGACCGAGGCGCCGGCCCATGGTCGAGTAGTTCTCGAGCGTGTTCTCGTTGTGAACCGCCGACAGCAGCCGCTCGTAGCCGATCTGCAGGAGGGCCAGAGCCGGGCCTTCGTAGATGCCGCGTGACTTGGCCTCGATGATGCGGTTCTCGATCTGGTCGCTCATCCCGAGGCCGTGACGACCGCCGATCGCGTTTGCTTCCATCACGAGGTCGACCTGAGACGCAAAGGTCTGCCCGTTGATCTCGGTCGGCCAGCCTTCCTCGAAACGCAGCGTGATGTCTTCGGTCGGGATCTCCACCGACTGATCCCAGTGCGCCACGCCCATGATCGGGGTGACGATCTCCATCGAAACGTCGAGTTCTTCGAGGGCCTTGGCCTCGTGCGTTGCGCCCCAGATGTTGGCGTCGGTCGAGTACGCCTTCTCGGTCGGGTCGCGGTACGGGAGATCATGAGCGACCAGGAACTCGCTCATTCCCTGGCGGCCGCCCAACTCGTCGACGAAGTCGGGGTCGAGCCACGGCTTGTAGATGCGCAGATCAGGGTTGACCAGGAGTCCGTAGCGATAGAACCGCTCGATGTCGTTGCCCTTGTAGGTCGACCCGTCGCCCCAGATGTCGACGCCGTCGTCGCGCATCGCGCGCACCAGCAGTGTGCCGGTCACGGCGCGACCGAGCGGCGTCGTGTTGAAGTAGGTACGCCCCGCAGTCTTGATGTGGAACGCGCCGCACTGGAGAGCGATCAGGCCTTCGCGCACGAGTTCCTCGCGGCAATCGACGAGGCGTGCTTCTTCCGCTCCGTACAGCTTCGCCCGTTCCGGCACGGAGTCGAGATCAGGCTCGTCGTACTGCCCGATGTTGGCGGTGTATGCGTAGGGAATCGCACCGCGGTCGCGCATCCAGGCCACCGCTGCTGAGGTGTCGAGCCCGCCAGAAAACGCGATCCCAACCCGCTCACCCGCCGGCAACGACATCAGGACGTTGGCGTTGGAGCCTTGTTCAGTCGACTTCTGAGGATCTTGGGACGGGTTGTCGGACACAGCCGAGACGATATCGCCCGGATGGGGTGTGATCCGGTGACGCCTCGGTTGTCTGCGTTCAGGGCAACGTCAGGCAGCGTCGGGGCTCGGTGAGTCCGGGGTCGGCGGCAACCAGTCGGGCGCCTTGGCCGGTTGGAGCTGGTAGCGCCCGGTGAGTGCACTGACCGTGATGAGGAGCAGTAGGCCGGCGATGAGTAGCTCGGCGAGTGCGAGGCCCGTCGACCGCGAGAAGTCCGGAATGGCGATCAACGCGGCGAGCGCGGTGCCAGCGAAGCTGATGCGCACGATGCGTGGGGTGTTGTACAGCACGAACATCGCGAGTGCGAGTGTCAAGGCAAACGGCAGCAGGCGGTAGTAGGCCGGCGTCGGGATCGCCCGTGGGCCGATCCACCACGTGCCGATTCCGATTTGAACGCTTGCCTGCCACACGGCGGCATACGCGAAGAATGCAGCGACCCAACTCGCTGCCAGAACAATGCGCCACGGCGTGGTGAGATCCCCTGGTCGCGCATTGAACGAGTCGCGTGAGTCGACGGTTTGCGGCGGCGGAGGGATTGCGGGCTC
The DNA here is from genome assembly GCA_938049325.1 of uncultured Ilumatobacter sp. Lineage (GTDB taxonomy): Bacteria > Actinomycetota > Acidimicrobiia > Acidimicrobiales > Ilumatobacteraceae > Ilumatobacter_A. The sequence goes on from CALICC010000253.1 coordinate 3,510, forward strand.
GGGGGCGTTCGGCACATGTTCGGTGCTGGGCATCGCTTGAAGACCATAGCCGTGACATGCGGCGAGCGGGTCACACCGATACGGTGCGGCTTCGATGACGAATACTGGGACGGGCGACGACGCAGCGGCCACGACCGAAAGTCGGTTGCCAGCCGCGGATCGACGAGAGCCACGAGGTGTCGGCGAGCCTGCTGAACGGTTCGAGAAGCTCTCGATCTTCTATCCGATGTGGAACGAAGAGATGTACATCGAGCGCGCGCTCGATGCTGGTCATCGTGCTGCCCAGGGCCTGATCGACCGCGGCGACATCGGCGACTACGAACTGATCGTCGTCGACGACGCGTCGACGGATCGGACTGGCGAGATCGCCGATCGGCTCGCTGCGGAGGACCCGCACGTTCGCGTCGTGCATCATCCGCAGAATCGCAAGTTGGGTGGCTCGATCAAAACGGGTTTCGCTGCCGCAACCGGCGACCTCATTCTGTACACCGACGCGGACTTGCCGTTCGATATGGCCGAGCTTCCGCGGGCAGTGCGCCTGTTGAGCGACTACGGCGTCGACCTGGTGAGTGCGTACCGATTCGACCGTACGGGCGAGGGGTATCTCCGCCTCGTGTACACCTTCCTCTACAACCTGCTCGTCCGCTCGATGTTCGGCGTCAAGGCGCGCGACATCAACTTCGCGTTCAAGCTCTGCCGTTCCCGGCTGTTCGATCACGTGGAGTTGCGCAGTGAAGGTTCGTTCATCGACGCCGAGTTGGTGATCCGGTCGACTCGCCTCGGCTTCGAAATGCTGCAATTCGGGGTCGACTACTTCCCGCGAACTCGCGGTGAATCGACCCTCAGTTCCCCCGGCGTGATCGTCAAGATCCTGCGCGAAATGCGAGAGCTTCGGAGCGATCTCGACGGCATCGAGCCCGTCCGGCAGCCCTGAGCCCCAAATCGGGGGAAAATCCAGCGAAACACGGGTTTCGCGCGCATCTCGGCACCGGTTCGGCGGCTAGATTCGTGAACGAAATGCGAACGCGGCTGCCCGCCGTGCCTTTGCAGTCAACTCCCACATTGCATTCGCCTTGAGTCCACGATGAACCAACCCTCCCGACGCCCCAAGAGCCAGGTCGCTCAGTGGCTTCCCGCGGCCGCAGCGATCGGGCTGCTCGGCACCGTGGTGGTCGCCGGTGTGGCGCTCGGCGGTGGTGGCGACAACGGTGCACCCGTGACCGACACGGTCGTCCCGAGCAGCACCGCTCCGGCCTTGACCGTGCCCGCGTCGATTCCCGAGGTCACCGCAACCGTCGAGACAGTGGCGCCGGTCAGCAAGACGGTGCTGGAGCGCACGCTGACCAAGGGCGTTGCCGGCAGTGACGTGCAGCAGGTGCAAGAGCGACTCACCGATCTCGGTTTCGTTCCCGGACCCGCCGATGGGATCTACGGCGATCAGACGATCAAGGCGGTCTGGGCCTACGAGAAACTGGTGCTGGGCGTCGAGAGCAACCGGCCGTCCGGTCAGGTCACCCCCGAAATGTGGGACGCGCTACAAGAGCCGTTCGTGATCCAGCCGCGTCGTCCAAACGCCACACCCAATCACACCGAGGTGTACCTGCCAGAGCAAGTCCTGGCCGTCTTCCACGACGACGCCCCGGTGATGATCACGCACATGTCGAGTGGCACCAACGAAGAGTGGTGTGAAGAGGTCACGATCAGCCCGGGCGAGTACGGCAACCGCGACGGGGAAGAACCGATCGTCCGCGGTGAGTGCGGCCGCTCCAATACGCCCGGCGGCGTGTTCGAGTTCTACCGCCAGGTCGAAGGCATTCGCGACAGCGCGCTCGGCAGCATGTGGAACCCGGTGTACTTCAACTACGGCATCGCGATCCATGGTGCGTTGAACGTACCGCTGCAGCCCGCGTCGCACGGGTGCATCCGCATTCCACTCAACATCTCCGAAGATCTCCAGGATCTACTGTCGATGGGCGATCAAGTTTTCGTCTGGGACGGCGAGAACGAGCCTGAGGAAGCGGGCTCGCCGCCGCCCACGTTCAACTGGCTCGACCCGGACTACGAGACGACCACCACGGTGCCCGAGAGCACCACCACGACCACGATCGAACCCGATCCCACGACGCCGCCATCCACCGAGCCGAACGCGACCACCCCGCCTGGGACGAATCCGCCGGCCACCGACCCGCCGGCCACGGACCCGCCCGTCGCGACCACACCGACGACGGTGCCCGAGACCACGCCGAGCACCAACCCGCCAGAAACCACCACCACGACCGACCCGCCGGGCATCACGACGACGTCGCTCGTCGCTCCGGACCTCTGACGTCGAGTCCGCGCTGGTACGACGTCTCCATGCGAGGCGACGGGAAGCTTCGAATTCGGTGACGGGCCGGGGGTCTCCGTACCATCCAGGCATGGCAGATCCCGACTTCATCGAATACGACGAGTTCGGGTTGTTCCACGAGAACATCGCTGAGTACGACCTCGACGTGTCAGTGATGCCCGTCGTTTCACGTGTCGACGTTCCAATGCCGCATGATCCCGGCCGCGCCGTGAGCGCGCTGCGTTGGGGGAGCGATCCGGTGGAGGTCGTGTTCATCCACGGCGGCGCACAAAACGCTCATACCTGGGACACCGTGGCGCTCGCGTTCGGTCGACCGGCCCTCGCGATCGACCTACCGGGTCACGGGCACTCGGGCTGGCGCGGCGACGGCGCGTACACGCCGCCGAACCTGGCCGACGACGTCGCGGTGGTCGTCGAGCAACTCGCGCCGGTGGCTCGGATGGTCGTGGGGATGTCGTTGGGTGGCTTGACGGCGATGGAGCTCGCCGTCCGTCATCCGGCGCTGGTTCCGTCACTCGTGATGGTCGACATCACGCCGGGCGTGAACGGGCAGAAGGCGAAGGCTGTGATCGATTTCGTCGATGGTCCGCAGGAGTTCGCGAGC
>CALICC010000254.1 GCA_938049325.1 uncultured Ilumatobacter sp.
TCGAGCCGATCCGACGACAGCACGACGGTCCAGAACACGGCCGAGAGGGTGACGACGAGGCCGATGCCGCAGAGAATGACCACGTCGGTGAGATCCGCTGACCGTTGGGTCAGATCGGCCGACAGTGCGGCGAATGGGAGCACCCAGGACACGAAGGTGGTGGCGATGCCGTAGGCGATCAGCATCGTCGCAAAGCGAGCAGGTGCGACGTTGCTCTCACGCACGATCGACCATCGAATCGCTGTGCCGAGCGCACCGCCAAGCGGTACGCCCTTGCTCACCGCAGTACCGACGTCGTGCACGGTGACCGCCGAGCCGATCGACATCTGGTCACCGATCAACCGTCGGACAATGTCGGCGCGCGACCAACGCTCATAGGCGGCGAGGGCAATCAGGAGGCCGACGGCGAGCAACGACAGCGAGCGCATTTGGTCAACAGCGCCGGCAACGAGCGAACGCTGCGTCCAGACGGCGACCGAGAGTGCGAGAACGAGCGCCACCGAAGCGAGACCGCGACGCGATGAACTGCGCGTGGAGGTCGGCTCCTCGCTCATCAGGGGGGTCGCGGTCACGGCGTGAAGGTAGGCCGCCGATGGCCGGGTTTGAGGATCGAGCGGGAGATCGTCACAAAAGGTTTATCGGCAGCCCGTCACCGAGACTTCAGTGTCAATATCTCGTCAAGTTCGACAACGTTTCTCAAAGAGAACGACACACACCGTCGGCTTGCGCAGCCTCGGCAACAGCAGCCGCGACTCGGATCGACACTGCGGCATCGAACACCGAGGGCATGATGTTGGTCTCCGTGAGCTCGTCGTCGGTCACCGAGTCGGCGATCGCCTTTGCCGCTGCCAGTTTCATGTTCTCGGTGATGTCGGTGGCCCGCGCATCGAGTGCGCCCCGGAAGATGCCGGGAAAGGCCAGCACGTTGTTGATCTGGTTCGGATAGTCGCTGCGACCGGTGCCCATCACCCGCACGAGGTCTCCCACCAGTTCGGGACGGATCTCGGGATCAGGATTGGCCATCGCGAACACGATCGGATCGCTGTTCATGTTGCCGATGTCCTCCACCGTCAAGATGTCGGGAGCACTCACACCGATGAACACGTCAGCGCCCGGCATCACGTCGGACAGCGCGCCCTGTTTGCCGTCGGGGTTCGTGTTCTCGGCGAACCACTGCTTCCAGCTGTTGAGACCGCCACGACCGTCGTACACGGCGCCTTGGCTGTCGACGCCGACGATCTTGGACGCACCAGCACCGAGCAGGATCTTGCCGATGGCGACTCCTGCCGCGCCGACGCCGGAGATCACGATCGACAGGTCCTCCATCTGCTTGCCGACGATGCGCAGGGCGTTCTCGACTGCGGCCAGCGTGACGACCGCCGTGCCGTGTTGGTCGTCGTGGAAGATCGGGATGTCGAGCTGCTCCTTGAGTGCTTCTTCGACCTGGAACGCGCCGGGTGCTGCGATGTCTTCGAGGTTGATTCCACCGAACGTCGGCGCCAAGCGAACGACTGTCTCGATGATCTCCTCGGGGCTCGACACGTCGATGCAGATCGGAAACGCATCAACACCTGCGAACGCCTTGAACAGCAGCGCCTTGCCTTCCATGACGGGCATCGCGCCCTTCGGCCCGATGTCGCCCAGCCCGAGCACCGCCGTGCCGTCCGAGACGATCGCCACCGTGTTCTTGCGGATGGTGTATTCGTCGGCCAACGCCTCGTCGGCAGCAATGGCGTTGCACACGCGGGCCACACCGGGCGTGTACGCCATCGACAGGTCGTCCTGGTCACCAACAGGACAGAGCGGCAGCACTTCGATCTTGCCGCCTTCGTGCATTCGGAACGTGCGGTCGTACCAGTCTTCGAGCGTGACACCGTGGACTGCCTTGACCGCGGCGACGACCTGTGCTTGGTGATCAACGCTGCTGCAGTTGACCACGATGTCGCGTTCGAGCAGCGACCCCTTGGCGACAAACCCCTCGATCGCATAGATGTTGCCGCCGACAGCGCCGATCGCCGTGCAGAGTTCGCCCAGCACACCGGGAGAATTGTCCAAGGTGACATCAAGCGAAATCGAGTACTGCGTGGCGGGAGGCTTCGACATGAGCCGAGACGCTACTGCCACAACGGAAATACGACGCGATCCGTTTGACCGATTCGGCCGAGACTGTGCCGGAGCGCCCTCGCTAACATCGAGGTTTCGCGAACACTCCAAGGAGACTTTCCATGCGCCCACTCTTCCGCCCCTTGATTCCGTCGCTCGCCGCCGCCGCACTCGTGCTCGGAGCGTGCGGGAGCGACAGTGACTCTTCTTCGTCCGAAGGTGGTGGCGAGGGCGGCGACTCGTGTTCGAACACGATCACCGACGGCGTGCTCACACTCGCCACAGGTGAGCCCGCCTTCGAACCGTGGGTCGTCAACGACGATCCAGCCTCCGGCGAAGGATTCGAGGCGGCCGTCGCGATGGCGGTCGCTGCCGAGATGGGCTACGAGGGTGACGCGGTCACCTGGGTGCGGGCCGGCTTCGACGAAGCCATCCAACCCGGCGCCAAGAACTTCGATCTCAACATCCAGCAGTTCTCGATCACGGCCGAACGCGACGAAGCCGTTGACTTCTCGCTCCCCTACTACGAAGGCAACCAGGCAATCGTCGGCCTCGAAGGGTCCGCAGCTGAAGGCGCTTCTCTCGCCGACCTGAAGGGACTCAAGCTCGGCGCACAGTCCGGCACCACGAGCCTCCAGTTCATCACCGACATCATCGTGCCCGACTCCGATCCGCTCGTCTACGACGACAACTCTGCGGTGAAGGCCGCACTCGAGGCCAACCAGATCGATGCTGCGATCTTCGATCTCCCCACGGCGCTGTACGTGTCCGCGGTCGAGATCGAAGGCTCGAGTGTGATCGGCCAGTTCACGCGCGACACCGGCGGCCAGGGCGACCAACTCGGCTTCGTTCTCGAAAACGAGAGCGCCCTCAAGCCCTGCGTCGATGCCGCGATCACCGCACTCACCGACTCGGGCGAACTCGGCACCATCACCGATACGTGGCTCGAAGTCGGCGACGTGGCACCCATCGTCCCCGCCGAGTGACCGAGCCGGTTTCCACCGGTTCGTCATTGACCCGCCGGCAGGCGTACGAGCGAGGTCAGCGGCGACGCGGCATCGTCATCGCCAGTGTGAGCACGATCATCGCGATCACCGCGGTGGTCGTGCTCGTCCCGCGGGCCCCGCGGTGGAATCGTGTGAAGAAGTCGTTCTTCGACCGTGAGCTGCTCATGGACTCGTTCCCAGAACTCCTCGAGGCGTTCTGGCTCGACATCCAGATCTTCCTGTGGTCGACGCCGCTCATCTTCGGGCTGTCGCTGCTCGTCGCCGTCACCCGCAATTCGCGCAGCCCGGCGCTATTTCCGCTCCGAGCACTCGCGATCGTCTACACCGACGTCTTTCGTGGCGTGCCGGTCCTCCTCACCATCTTTCTGATCGGGTTCGGAATCCCGGGGCTGATCGATTCGCGCGCCTGGAGCAATCCGCTCATCTGGGGAACCGTGGCACTCGTCCTGTCGTACTCGGCATACGTCTCGGAGGTGTTTCGTGCCGGAATCGACAGCGTGCACGAGAGCCAACGCGCGGCCGCACGCTCGCTTGGCATGTCGCCGCGGCAAACGCTCGGCTCGGTGATCTTGCCCCAGGCGATGCGTCGCGTGGTGCCCCCGTTGATGAACAGTCTGGTGAGCCTGCAGAAAGACGTTGCGCTCGTGAGCCTCATCGGACCCGTCGAGATCCTGCGCCGCGCCGAGATCCAGAAGTCGCTCGCCGCCAACTTCACGCCGTACGTCGGAGCGGCGATCATCTTCCTCGCGCTGACGATTCCGTGCACCCGTCTGGCCGACTATCTCCTCCACCGCGAGCGACGGCGCACCGGCGCCACGGCGATCGCATGACCACGCCGAAACTCGCGATTCGCGGCGTACACAAGTCGTTCGGAGACACCGTCGTGCTCCGCGGCGTCGACCTCGACGTTGCCGCTGGAGAAGTCATCACGCTCATCGGGGCGTCCGGTTCCGGCAAGTCCACGCTCTTGCGCTGCGCGAATCTCCTCGAGCCGATCGACGACGGCGAGATCCTGCTCGACGGCTTCGACATCGCCGAACCCGGCCTCGACCCCGATCCCATTCGGCGTCGCATTGGCATGATCTTCCAAAGCTTCAATCTGTTTCCGCACATGAGCGTGGTCGACAACGTCGCGATCGGTCCTCGCAAGGTCCTCGGCGTGGCGAGGACGACCGCACGCGAAGATGCTCGCGAGATGCTCGTACGCCTCGGCCTCGAGGCGCGTGTCGATGCATACCCCGACCAACTCTCAGGCGGTCAGCAACAACGAGTCGCCATCGCACGATCACTCGCCATGAATCCCGAGGTGATGCTGCTCGACGAGATCACATCGGCGCTCGACCCCGAGTTGGTCGGCGAGGTCCTCGACGTCGTTCGGTCACTCAAGCGCGACGGCATGACGTTGCTCTTCGCCACCCACGAGATGGCCTTCGCCCGCGACATCAGCGACCGCGTGTGTTTCCTCCATGAGGGGGCGATTCTCGAGTCCGGACCACCATCAGAAGTCTTCGAGAACCCGTCGCATGAACGCACGCGCCAGTTCCTCGACCGCGTGATCGATGCCGGACGCCTCTGACGTCCACAAAGTCGGCTATTTCGAGCCCGGTGTTTCGCTACGTTCCGGTTCGGGAGGTTGGACGATGAATCGAATCCAGAGCGTTGCGATCGCTGCCGCTGTCGCGTTTGCGGCAGTACTGGTCGGAGTCAGCCACACCGAGGTGGTCTGGAACGCAACCGCCGACGCCGCCACCGCAACGAGCCGCTACGAGCCGCTGCTCCCCTGCCGACTCGCCGATCAACGCCGCGGCCTTGGCCTCGACATCGTGTCGAGCAACGACGCCGACATCTCGACGGAAGCCTGTGGAATCCCCGGCAACGCGACGTCGATCGCCATCACGGTCACCATCGTCAACCCTCGACTCGGTGGCTGGCTGGTCACGTATCCCGCTGGCCAGCGCGCGCCCACCGCAGCGACGCTGAACTGGTCGCCAGGAAACACTCGAGCAAACACCACGATCGTGCCGATCGGTACCGACCGACGAGTGTCCATGTTCCGACACGACGGCTTCGGTGCAGCAAATGTGGTCGTCGACGTGATCGGTGCGTTCGTTCCGGCAGCGGAAGCGACAGCGGGCCGATTCACGAGCTTGGCGACCGCTGTACGACTCCTCGACACCCGCGAAGCAGGCGGCAGCGCCGCTCCACCGAACAGCACCACCCGCATCCCACTTCCTCCCGGCGTTCCGAGCGATGCCACGGCGCTGACGGTCAACCTCACCGCGGTGCGCACGACCGGCGAAGGGTTCTTCGCAGTGCACCCGGCAGGGGTACCGCGGCCCGAAGCCTCGGTGCTCAACGCCGACCGTGCCGGGCAGTTCAGAGCCGCTGCCACGATCGTCCCGGTCACCAGCGACGGCTTCGATCTCTACACCGAGGCTGGGTCACACCTGATCGTCGACGTGACGGGCTGGTTCACGGGCGAGAACGCCGAATCGTCGTCCGATGGACTCTTCGTTCCGGTCACCTCACAACGGCTCCGCGACACGCGCCCCGAAGTGCACCCGATTCACCCCAACGGCACGATCGAAGTCTCCTTGCCTGCGCACGCCACCGGCGCCGCTGCCGCCGTCACATCGATCACCATGATTCGGCCTGGTACACGTGGCTACATCACCGCATCAGCGGCCCGAGTTCCCCGTGGGGAAACCTCGTCCGGCTACGGCATGGCCCGCGAGCTCAGCGCTCAGTTCGGCGTGTCTCCCGTGTCCACCGCCGGGCTCGACATCTACTCCGAATCGGGTGCCGACGTCACCGTCGACCTGGTCGGATGGTTCACCGGGCCGCAAACTCCAACTCAACGGTCGACCGCATCACTCAATCCAGTGCCTCGACAGCGCGTGCTCGCCATCGGTGACTCGTCACTGGCCGGCATCGACCGCAACCGGGCGTGGGCCCAACTGCGCGGCGCCGACTTCAACCTGCAGGCGAGTTCGTGCCGCCGTTTGCTCGCCCCGTCGTGCACGGGCCGCAACTTCGTGCCGGCACCGACGGCGTTCGAGGTCCTGAGTTCCACCCCGTACGGCTGGTACGACGTCGTGGTCATCATGACCGGCTACAACGACCAGATGCCGCAGTTCTCGTGGTCGGTGGCAAGCGTGATCGGTGCAGCGCGAGAAGCGGGCATCCGCCGCATTGTCTGGCTCACCCATTCTCGTGCGCTCCGCAGCGACAAAGGCGGGGCCGGCGCGTTCCAGGTGTACGCCGAGCACAACGCTGCCATCCGCAGCAATGCCGCTCTGGCAGCCGACGTCCAGGCGTTCGAGTGGGGCAATGTGGTGCGCCAGGCCCCGCACTGGGTGTACGCCGACGGCATCCATCTCGACCGAGGAGGCGCAAGCGGCGTGGCTGACTTCATCTCGCGGGCGGTTGCACACATCACCGGCCAGCCGTGCCCGATGCCGCAGTTCCCAGGCGGTCCCACGATCGGGCGGTGCCCGGACCCCGGCACACTCCCGCCGGTCGATGTGACCGCCCTCTACGGAGTGGCGACGTAGGCGTTCAGCCGGAGACCCCGCACACGAGATTGCGGTTGAGGCAGCCAGCGACCTCGCGTTCGAGCTTGTCTTGGTCCCACGTGTTCCAGAAGTCGGCGTGCGCCGACTCGATCGGCCCCGAGCTCAACGACAAGCCCTCGGGGTCGACCGGTGGAAAATCGATCGCCATCTGCAGTTGCGGGAGTGCCACCGGATGTGATTCCGGGCAACCGTCGTCGCTGTAGCGAACGTGTGCGCCCGAACCGAACGCCGTGAGCCGGCTGGAGTCCCAGCAGTCGGGGAACGTGATGATCATGCGCAGTGTCGTCTCCGCCGCGCAAACGGGCGGCGTGTCGTCACGGGTCGGTCCGCTACCACACCCCCACGCCACGATGTTCGTCCCGACCGGCGAATCGGCTGATGCATCGCCAGCGACCATCATGAATCCGGCGGGATACGCCACGACGTCGTCGTAGGCAACCCCGTCTCCCGGTCGGTAGTAGGCAGTGAGACCGAGCGCGTCGATCCGGCGTCCCTGGACGTCGAGCAAGGTGGGTGTCCAGTACGACGCTGTGTCGAGACGCTGGTCGCAGCTCGTGTCGGCGCCGACTGCCCGGTCGTAGCCGGGGTCGGAGTTGACGGCGGTGTTGCCGAAGAACTGATGCTGGTGGCTGGCACCGGGTTGCCAGGGCAACACGATGGGATCGTCGAACGCGAGGTGGCTGACCTCACACTGCACGATGAACTGAGCAACGCGACCTTGCGGACCGACGCGCTGCGGGTCGGGATCGGCACCGGTCGCCGCCGGTTCGTCAGAGCCACACGCCGCCAGGAGCAGCCCGACGGCGAGTGCTCCGATCGCGCTCCGCCTGAACATCGTCACCGTCTCATCCTACGAACGCCACGGCGTGGTCTGAGCCGCCCCGTGACGTTCGCAATGGTTCAGGACTCCTGCGTCGGCGTCTCGATGGCGTCGACGTCGACCTCGAACGGCACGTTGGTCGCGGGCTGCGGTGCAGCGGTTGCCGCGTCAGGCATGTCGTCGAGGTCCGGGATCGGCGGGAGCTCGGCGATCTCGTAGTCGACCGACGGCGGAGCGTTCTCCGCATCTGCGATCCAGGTGAGCACGTTCAGCGGCTCGAGCGTCCACCCCGCATCGTCAGCGGCGACGGCTTCAGATCCGCATGGCGCCAGCGTCTCGAGTGCTGCCGGGGCGGTCGATGCAATGACGTTTTCGCTGAAGCAATTGCCGAGACCACCGGTGGGCTCCGACACGGCCTCGACACCGATATCGGCGACGCGGCTGTCGGTGATCGTGTTGTTGCGCACCGTGTTGTCGTACGCCTCCCACAGCAGCGTCTCGGGAATCTCCTCGGCCGGCGGCTGCGTGCGCTGCTCGGCGCAGGTCTGCGTCCACTCCTCGCGGGCCGGGAGGTCGTCGTTCGCTCCGTCCTCGGGGAACGGCACCAACGCGATGCCGGTCTTGTCGTGGTCGTAGATGAGGTTGCGTTCGATCGTGTTGCCGACACCGCCGGGCACCACGATGCCGTTGCCCATCGCGAGCAACGCGACGTCGATCGCCGGTGTGTCGGGCTGGTTGTTGGAGTGGACGGTGTTGCCGATGATCAAGTTGTCGCGCTGCGGGTAGCAGAGCTCGTAACTGCCCGAGTTCGGCACGATGCCTGCCCGGTTGAACCGGAACGTCGAGTTGATGATCGTCAAATTGCCACCCGCGTTGGTGCCGGAATAGCCGAGTCCGTTGTGCTCCGACAAGAAGCCGTCGACCACGGCGTTACACGGGAAGCACTGGCCGATGTACAGGCCGGCATCAGGGCTGCCAGCGCCGTATGAATGCTCGATCTGACCGTTGACGGAGTCGAACGCATAGATGCCGTAGTCGCCGATGCGGTAGGCCGTGACGAACGAGGCTCGGTAGCCATCGACGCCTGTGAAGAACACGCCGTTGTCGGTGTAGTTGACAGTCGTGAGGTTCTCGACGGCGACTCCGCTGGCGCCGAGCACACGGATGCCGTTGTCGAGTTCGAACTCGCCGTCGAGCACGACGCCTTCGCGCTCGAGCCCGCGGATCACGATCTCGTCGGTGACCACGTCGACCGCCTCGTTGTAGGTGCCCGGCCCGATCAGCACGAGTTCGCCCGACTGCGCAGCGTCGACTGCAGCCTGGATCGTCTCGTACTCGTCGGGAACGTTCAGCACGCCGTCGTCGTCGACCTCGGCGGGGGGTTCGGTCGCCGGTGGCGCGGTCGTTTCTTCGGCGGTTGCCGGAGGGTCGGTCTCAGGTGGGTCGGTGTCAGCCGGCGCCTCGGCCTCGGTTGCTGGCGCAGCCTCGGTGGTACCTGCTTCGAATTCGGCGTCGTCCGATTCGGACACGTCACTTCCGCCGCATGCCGCCACAACCAGTGCAGCCCCCGCGACCAGTGTCATCAACTTCTTCATTGCCTACCCCCAGCTGTGTACGTCTGTGAGGTGACAGTAGCCAGTGATTGCAACGGTGTCCTAGACCAACCGACGATCGGTGCGGAGTCGGCTAGAGGCCGGCGTGCAAGTCGTAGCCGCGTTGCGTCCAGTAGTCGGTCGGACGATCGTTGGTGAAGTCGATGACCCCGACTCGCTTGATCTGCTTGATGCCGTACTTCAGCGGCGTGACCAGGCGGATCGGGGCGCCGTGGCCGTTGGTGAGGTCTTCGTCGTTGAGTCGCCACGCGAACAGCGATTGCGAGTGTCGCAGCGTGTAGCGATCGATCGCAGCCGAGTACTCGCGTTCCTGTCGCCCACCATCGGTTTCGGCCGGCGTGCGCATCACGCCCCACTCGGCGTCGAGTTGCTCCGGGGCATAGGCCTCGAGCACGTCGGAGACTCTGACGCCCGTCCAGTGCACGATGTTCGCCCAGCCTTCGACGCACTTGTGCTCCCACACCATGTCGTGCACCTCGAAATCGGACTTGATCGACGCGAGCGGGATCGGGTCGAGCGCGACGCCGTCGGTTCCGGTCATCGAGATCTCCCAGGTCTCGGCCTCTTCGGGGCTCACCTGGATCAGATCGGCCTCGGCCGTCGCGTTGCGGGTGGCGCGCAAACCGTGGCGACCGTTGACTCTGATCTCTTCGCGATCCGATACGGAGAACGTGCGTGCCTTGGCACCGTCACGTTGCACCCGTTCCCAGACTCCCTCGTTCCATTCGAGACCTGCGCGCAGCACGGCGGGGATGGTGTCGTCGTCGCGCGACTCGTTGTTCTGAATGCGGTTGAAGCCGACGAATCCGCCGATTCCGAGTCCTGCGAACGCCAAGAACGAACGCCGTGATCGGCGCTTGTACTCCTCGGCCGAGATGATTTCACCGTTGTCGGTCTGCTCGCGCAGTCGCCGTTCGCGCGCTGCTTCTTCTTCGTTCGTTGCGTCGCTGATCACGAGTCGACCTCCTCGTCGTGACGCTCTGAGTCGAATGCAGAGATCGGAGCGACCTCCTGGCTGTCGGCGGCGTCGTAGCGGTAGCCCGTGACCATCGACGCGAAGTTGCGCCACCCGGCCCTGACCACCTGCAGGATGTGAATGAAGAAGAACCCGAGGAGCAGCACGGTCATCGAGAAGTGCACGAGACGGGCGTAGTCATAGCCACCGAACGCGGCTTCGAGCAGTGCGAGTTGGCCCGGCTTGTAGATGGCAAACCCGCTGGCGACCAACAGGAACGCAATCACCAGCACGGCCGAATAGGTCAGCTGCTGCATCGGGTTGTACTTGCCCTGTACCGGCTTGGTCTTGGACAGATGCAAGTCGTGCGCCACGGTCTTGCGTGCGTCTTTCAGACCTTGGAGGTCGGGGACGATGTGGCGCCACTGACCTTTGTAGCTCAGCCACAACGCGTAGATCACTCCGTTGATCACGAAGAACCAACCGAACACCAGGTGGAAGGCAATGCCCTTCGCGAGCTTGCCGCGCAGTTGCAGGCCGGTATCGACCTTGTCGGGCCAGAATTCGAAGATCTCCCATCCGCCGATGCCGATCACGTACGGATTCGCGCCGTCGGACAGATAGATCCGCATCCCGCTGTACATCATGATCATCAGCAACGGGAAGTTCAGCCAGTGCATCCATCGCAGTGCCAGCGAGTGCTTCTTCTTGGCGACGAACGACGCGGCTGGAACGGCGGAAAGATCGTCCGGGAGCTCGACAGCCCCGGGTTCATCATCCAACGATTGGCTCATGCGCCGAGTTTCGCACGGTCTCATCGCCGGTGCGGCGCTCTTCGCGATCCGTTTCGAATTCGGCTCACGTGCGTTTCGGAGTCAGGCGATCAGAGTCCGGCGTTCAGAGTAAAGCGTTTCGGAGTCAGGCCGGTTCGGTCACGATGATCGCTCCGACCATGCCGACATCTTGGTTGCCATGGATCGAGCAGTAGTACGGATAGACCCCTGGCACGTCGAACACGTGGGCGTACGTGTCGCCAGGAGCGAACGCGTCACGCTCGACGCCCCAGGTGAGCGATTCGTCAACGGGCAACACGTTGTGATCGTTGCGTCCGCCATTGATCCAGTTGACCTTCGTTCCCGCCTCGATCTCGAGCGTGGGAGTCGGCGACGGTGTCACGAAGCTGTTGTCGAGCGAACGCACGTCGACGGTCTCGCCGTTTGCCGGGTACACGACGACTTCTGGAGCGTCCTCGCCGACTGCCGCGACCGTGGTCGTGGGCAGGACTCCGAGCGTCGCCGGTGGCGCATCTCCGGCCGAGTACACGTCGGGCGGATCGGGAGCACATCCGGCAACGGCGGTGGCGGCGAGCAGAATCGCGATGATGGGACGAGTGTTCACTCGCTCATCAGAGCATCAGCGTAGGTCTCCCGCAAAGTCTTCTTGGAGAACTTTCCGACGCTGGTCTTGGGTACCTCGTCGATCCAGATGACACCTTTGGGAAGCTGCCACTTGGCGACCTTTCCGTCGAGGAACTCGATGATCGACGCTTCCGTCGGTTCTTCGCCCGGCGAGCGCACCACGCATGCGAGCGCCGCCTCGCCCCACTTCGGGTGATTCACGCCGATCACGGCCGCTTCGGCCACCTGCGGATGCGCCATGATCTCGTTCTCGAGCTCGACGGAACTGATCCACTCGCCGCCCGACTTGATGAGGTCCTTGGTGCGGTCGACGAGACGAATGCGACCCCTCGCGTCGACTGAGGCGACGTCGCCGGTCTTGAGCCAACCGTCGTCGGTGAAGCTCTCGGCGGCGCGCGCGTCGTCGTAGTAGGTCGCGGCGATCCAGTTGCCACGACACTGCAGTTCACCGCTCGACTCGCCGTCCCACGGGACCGCTTCGAGCGTTTCGGGGTCGACCACACGCGACTCGACACCGAACGAAATGCGTCCGACCTGTGTACGGAGCTCGGCCTGGTCGTCGATCGACAACGCCTGCTGGTCTTTGTCGAGGTTGCCCGTCGACGCAATCGGGCTGGTCTCGGTCATCCCCCACGCCTGCAGGATCGGCAGCCCCACCTGTTCGCGGTAGCCCTCCGAGAGCGACTTCGGCACTGCCGAACCGCCGCATGGAATCACACGCAGCGACGACGTGTCTTTGCCTTTCAGTTCCGGAAGCACGGCCATCCAGATCGTTGGGACACCGGCGGCGACCGTCACTCGTTCATCGACGATCAGTTTCGCGATCGCAGGTCCGGACAGATCGTTGCCCGGCATCACGAGCGACGCTCCGGTTGCGACGGCAGCATGCGCGAGACCCCACGCGTTCGCGTGGAACATCGGCACGACGGGGAGGATGATGTCGGCCTCGCATGCCCCCATGCTGTCGGCCGCCATCGTGCCCATCGTGTGCAGAAAGGTCGAGCGGTGGCTGTACACGACACCCTTCGGATTGCCCGTCGTGCCGCTCGTGTAACACATGCTCGCCGCTTGGTGCTCGTTGTCGATCGCCGGCCACTCGACGGGTTGCGCGCCGGCGAGAAGCTCCTCGTAGTCATGCACCTCGACGCCACCAGCGCCGAGCCCATCGGGAACCTCCCCCGCGCCGTCGTCCATGATCACGAGGTGCTTGAGGCGCTCGAACGTCGGCATGAGCGGGCCGAGCAGACCGAGCAGTGACTTGTCGGCGAAGATGACCTCGTCGTCCGCATGGTTGACGATGTAGGTCAGCTGCTCCGGGAACAGCCGAATGTTGAGCGTGTGCAGTACGCGCCCGGAACACGGCGCAGCGAAGTACAGCTCGAGGTGCCGAGCGTTGTTCCACGCGAACGTCGCCACGCGCCCGTCGGCCGAGATACCGAGCGCGTCGAGCACGCCACCGAGGCGACGCGTGCGCTGCGTGAACTCCGCATAGGTCGTGCGCTCGATACCTGACCCGGACGCGGTGATGATCTCTTTGTGCCCGTGGTACTTCTCGGCACGCTCGAAGAGATGAGTGATCGTGAGTGGAACGTCTTGCATCAACCCCTGCATGGCCGCCGAACGTAGTCCACGACGGGTACCGTTCTGGACTCGTGACCGACGCCGACACCACCCCCGACCCGGGCGCCGAGCCTGATTCCGAATCGAGCGAAGCACGCTCGACCGGGTCGGTGGCAGCCGATGCCGAACACGTACGCCCGGCGTGGGCGCCGCTCACGATCGCAGCGTTCGTTGCGCTCGTGATCTGCACGAATATCGCCAACGGCGTCTGGGCGAGATGGGTCAACACGGATCCCGAGTTCTTACTCATGCTGTCGTCGCGCAACCGCTACCTCGCGCTCACGCTTGCAGCGGGCGTGAGCGTGCCTGCCTATGTCGCTATCGCATTCGCCCGAATCGGCCTTGCGTTTTTGGTCTGCCACGCGATCGGCCGGGCATATGCCGATGCAGCCACCGGCTGGTTCAAGAAGTACCTCGGTTTCACCGACGAGGCCGAAGAGGTCTTCGATCGCGGTTTCGAGAAGGCGGAGTGGCTGCTCATCCCGATCTTCTCGGGATCAAACATCGTCGGTGTGCTGACCGGCGTCCGCAAGACCCCGTTTCCCAAGCTCTTCGGCCTCCTGGCGATCGGCATCGCGGCGCGCCTGGCAATCATCTGGTGGATGGCACGCACCTTCGAGGATCAACTCGTCGATTTCCTCGAGACCGTCGCCCGGTACCAATGGTGGTTCGTCGGCGGCTCCGTTGCCCTCGTCATCCTCGTCAACCTGAAGAACCTGCGTCGCGGATAGCCGCCTTGGCCGCTGAGGGTTTAGAGTCCTCGCATGGCTGAAGTGACCCTTGGGGGCAACCCCGTCCACACGTCCGGCGAACTCCCCGCAGTGGGCAGTTCCGTACCGTCGTTCACCCTCACGGGCAATGACCTCAGTGACGTCTCGGCGTCCGACTTCGAGGGCAAGAACGTCGTGCTCAACATCTTCCCCTCGGTCGATACACCGACGTGCGCGACGAGTGTGCGAACGTTCAACGAGCGCGCGGCATCACTCGACAACACCGAGGTCGTGTGCGTGTCTGCCGATCTGCCGTTCGCGCAGAGCCGGTTCTGCGGCGCCGAGGGCATCGACAACGTGTCGACCGCGTCGTCGTTCCGCTCGTCGTTCGGTGCCGACTTCGGCGTCAACCTCACCGATGGTCCGCTGGCTGGCGTGCTGTCGCGTGCTGTGGTGGTCGTCGGGGCCGACGGCACGGTCAAGCACACCGAGCTCGTGTCGGAAATCGCACAAGAGCCCAATTACGACGCCGCGCTCGGCGCCCTCTAAGCCACTGCGGTTGGGGTCAGTTCCCAATCACCATGTCACGTCGAGACGGTCGGGAGGATCTCGGCCCACACGTCGTCGTCTTCGAACCCGTAGGCCCACAGCGACACGCCACCGAGTTGGTTCGCCCGCGCCAGGTCCATCCGGAGTCGGATGCCGTCGCCGTCGACGTAGTACACGCTGCGCAGTTGCGTACAGCTTCCTGACTCCGACTCGAGCACGAGCTCGTAGTCGAAGCTCCACTCGCCCGTTTGGTCGTTGAACGTCGGGACCGCTCCGCGGCGCTCGATCAGATCGTCGACGGTGCGCGCGTTGACCGACGTCGTTCCCTCGACCTCGACGTCGGCGGGGCACTCGCCGATCACCTCGGTCACCCAATTTCGCCCGTAGGCGGGCAGGCCCAGCACGATTTTGTTCGGGTCCTCGACGGCTCCGAGCGCCCCATTCACCGCTCGCTCGACGTAGGCGAGCGGCGCGATCGGACCCGGCTCCTGCACCGAGTAGTCGTAGGCCATGATGCGGATGTGGTCGACATGAGGTGCGATCGCTCCGTGGTCGTAGACCCAGTAGCCGCTGCTCGGCCCCTGCTCGTTGTCGAGCAGCGGTGGGATGCTCACGGTCAACGTTCGGCCATCGGCACGCAGCTCGGACCCGAGCTGCTCGATGAACGCCACCCAATTGGGCCGAGTGGCCTCCCACGTGTCGCGGCCGTCGGCAAACGCAAATTGCTCGTAGTCGAGATCGATCCCGGCGTAGTCGCCGTCTTCGGCAAACGACACCAGCGCCTCGACGTGCGCAGTGCGAGTTGCCGGGTCAGCGAGAATTGCTGCCATCTCACCCGCCGGCAGCGCATCGACGATCGACGGAACGACGTTCGCCGACGACGAATCAGCAGCGTCCATGAACGTCTCGATGGCGTCGACATTCGCGTTCGGATCGACCGTGATTGCGTCGACTCCCGTCGCGTTGAACCAGAACGGCGACACGTCGCGCATCGAGCCAAGCCGACGAACAGCTGTCTCGTTCGACGCATCGAGCGTCCAGTACGGCACCCATGCGTCGAGCGGAATGTCCGGCTTGGGAGGGGGCG
>CALICC010000255.1 GCA_938049325.1 uncultured Ilumatobacter sp.
GCCTGGTTCACCTACGAAGGTGAGCAGCTCGGGCAAGGTCGCGAAAAGGCCAAGGAATACCTCCGCACCAACCCTGAGGTGATGATGGAGATCAGCGACAAGGTGCTGATCCTGTCAGGGTTGAAGGAAGACCCGAACGCACCGGTCGACGTGGTCGACGAGTCTGTCGAAGAGTTCACCGAAGCTGACGAGCAGCCGATCTCGCTCGACTGATTCCCGCTCGCCCGATCGACGATCGGTGCAGTGACGCTGACGACGCAGCGGCCCGGTGAGGCCTCCCAGTGGGAGGTGTCACCGGGTCGTTGCGTATCTCAGGTGTTGAACTCGTAGCCCCAAGGCTTGAAGATCATGAAGTAGAGCGACACCACGAGAATCAAGTGGGTGATGCCGATCCCCATCGCCATCATCTTGCGAGCTTCTTCGGAGGTGTCGCTGACCGCTGGTCGAATCAAGAACCAGCTCACCACCAGAGCAACGAGCCAGAGCACGATGGTGACGGTCACGAACCAGGTGCCGCCGAGGCTGATCTTCTGCGTGCCCGCCATACCCATGCCGGCAACCCACAGCAGAACCAGCGCCGGGAACGCGAGCTTCATGTGGAGCGCCGCCATGGCTTGGGTCTCACCTGCGCGCTGCATCCGGGGGTACAAGAACAGCGGCCCGAACGCCGCGATGGCGCTGAGAATGTGCACCAGGTAGAGCACCTGGGTGAGCGTGTTGGTGGAATCGAAGATCGCAATCACGGCCGCGACCATATCGCTCGGGCGCTGTCGTGCCCGTGTGCCCACGTGTCCTGGTCACCGTTCGCCGGAGCCGTCCCGATCGGGCCGGGCGTGCGGATGGATAGCCTGGCGAACATGTCGCAGGACGCGCAACGCACCTACGTGGTGAACACCTACGGGTGCCAGATGAACGAGCACGACTCCGAGCGGATCGCTGGTCTGCTCGAAGCCGACGGGCTCGTGCGTGCCGAGTCCGAGTCCGATGCTGACGTCGT
Organism: uncultured Ilumatobacter sp.; assembly: GCA_938049325.1. Taxonomy (GTDB): domain Bacteria; phylum Actinomycetota; class Acidimicrobiia; order Acidimicrobiales; family Ilumatobacteraceae; genus Ilumatobacter_A. The sequence continues at coordinate 998 of CALICC010000255.1, forward strand.
GGTCCTGAACACCTGCTGTATCCGTGAGAACGCCGACAACAAGCTGTACGGCAATCTCGGCCACTTGAAGACCTGGAAGGCCAAGAAGGACGGTCGTCAGATCGTGGTCTCGGGATGCCTGGCTCAGAAAGACCAGGAGCTGGTCGCTCAACGTGCGGGCCATGTCGACGTGGTGATGGGCACGCACAACGTGCATCGAGCCGCGGAGTTGCTCGAAGCGGCCAAGTCCTCCGAGGTGCCGATCACCGAGATCCTGGAAGCGGCGGTCATCGACGATCACGCGATGTTCCCGTCGGCATTGCCGGTGAGGCGAGAGCAGTCCTACAACAGTTGGGTGACCATCCAGATCGGTTGCGACAACAACTGCGCGTTCTGCATCGTGCCCGCCGTGCGTGGCGAAGAGATCAGCCGCCCGTACGCGGACATCGTCGGTGAGGTTCAGCAGCTCGCCGCTGACGGGGTGACCGAGGTGACGCTGCTCGGCCAGAACGTCAACAGCTACGGCCGAGACCTCCAGCTCGCCGAGCGCCAGGGCGGCAACGCCGAGGCGAAGCTCCGACCGCTCTTTTCGAACCTGCTTCGCGACGTCGGTGCGGTCCCCGGTATTCGCCGTGTGCGCTACACGAGTCCGCACCCCAAAGACATGCGTCCCGACACGTTTGCGGCGATGGCCGAAACCGATGCCGTCTGTGAGCACCTTCACTACCCGCTGCAGTCGGGGAGTGACCGAGTGTTGGCGCTGATGCATCGTGGCTACACCGCCGAGCGTTATCTGGAACGGCTCGATCAGGCGCGAGCCGCGATTGTCGATCTGGCGGTGTCGACCGACATCATCGTCGGGTTCCCCGGTGAGACCGACGACGACTTCGAGCGGACCCTCGAGGTGGCGGCAGCCGCCGAATACGACTACGCCTACACCTTCTTGTTCTCACCACGCGAAGGCACCGAGGCGGCCGACATGGCCGACGACTTCGTCGACGCGGCCGTGGCACACGAGCGTTTCGAACGGCTCCGAATCGTGGTCGAGCGCTCGGCGGTCGCCAAGCACGAGGCACGCGTCGGACGCACCGAGGAAGTGTTGGTCGAAGGCCCGTCGAAGAAAGACCCGTCCGTCACGTCAGGTCGCACCCGGCAGAACAAGCTCGTGCACTTCGAGGCGCCGCATCCGATGCGAGTCGGCAGCTACGCCACCGTCGAGGTCACGCATGCTGCTCCGCATCACCTGCTCGGCCGCTTCGTCGAGCAGATCGCCGACGCTCAGCACAAGCTGCGCATTCCCGTAGCATCGCTCTGAATGAGCGCTGATCAACACGACGAAACACTCGCTGCGTTTCGAGCGAGTATCGACAACATCGACGCAGCACTCGTGCACTTGCTGGCCGAGCGGTTCAAAATCACGAAGGCGGTCGGCCGCTACAAGCGCGAAGCCGATCTCGCGCCTGCCGACCCGGGCCGCGAAGAGATGCAGTTGGCCCGGCTCCGGACACTCGCCGAGCAATCCGGCCTCGACCCGGTCTTCACCGAGAAGTTCATCAAGTTCGTCGTTGCCGAGGTCATCAACCACCACCAGCGCATCGCCGAAGGCGAACAACTCTGACGAGTGGCCCTGTGACCTCTGGTGGCACGGGCGGTGTTGCGATCGTTGGTTCGACCGCGTCGGGCAAATCTGCGGTCGCCATGGCGGTCGCCAGCCAGCTCGGAGACGTCGAACTGGTGTCGGTCGACAGCATGCAGGTGTATCGAGGGATGGACATCGGCACGGCGAAGCCGACCGCCGACGAACGCGCTGCGGTGCCGCACCACTGCATCGACTTGGTCGACCCCACCGACGAGTTCACCGTTGGGGACTTCAAGTCGGCGCACGCTGCTGCTCGTCAGTCGATTGCCGAACGTGGCCACCGCGCACTCCTCGTTGGTGGAACCGGGCTGTACCACCGCGTGGTCATCGACGACTTCGATCTGCCAGGCGAATTCCCTGACGTTCGCGCCGAGCTGGAGTCGGATGACGACACCGCGGCGATGTACGCACGACTCAACGAGCTCGATCCGGTAGCAGCAGCCAGGATCGAACCGGAGAACCGGCGGCGCATCGTCCGGGCGCTTGGCGTCACGATCGGAACCGGGCGACCGTTCAGCAGCTTCGGTCCCGGCGTCGATGCGTATCCGGAGACCTCGGTCGTGCAGATTGGTTTGCGGCGTCCGCGCGATGTGCTCGCGGCGCGCAGCGCGCTGCGAGTTCACGACATGATCGATGCGGGCTTGATCGACGAAGTGGAAGAACTCGCCGCAACAGGGTTCTCGCGTAGCGCCGGCCAAGCGATCGGTTACAAGGAAATCGTTGCGTATCTCGACGGTGAAGTGAGCAAGGATGAGGCGATCGAGACGATCATCACCAGGACGCGCCAATTCGCCGTTCGTCAGGAGCGCTGGTTCGGGCGAGATCCACGCGTACGCTGGATCGACATCGAGCATGACCCGGTTACCGAGGTCGCACCCGCGGTCATTGCAGCACTCGAGACCATCCCGACATGACGCGTATCGAACTCACGAAGCACCACGGACTCGGCAACGACTTTCTCGTGGCGCTCCAGCCCGAACTGAGCTCGGACGAGGAGCTGGCGGCGTTGGCCGTTCGGCTCTGTGACCGGCGGCGTGGTTTCGGTGCCGACGGATTGATGATTGCCGACTCCGTTCCCGACAAGACCGCGCGGATGACGCTGTTCAACGCGGATGGGTCGCGTGCCGAGATCAGTGGCAACGGCATTCGGTGCTTCGCACAAGCGCTGGCGATGCGCAGCGGCAGTCTCGATCCACAGCTCATCGAGACCGATGCGGGTGACAAGCACCTCGTGCTCTCGGCAACGGACGATTCAGCGACCATCAACGCCCGCGTCGACATGGGTGTGGTCGCGTCGATCGACGCTCCGCCGAACTGGAACGCGCTGGGATGCAACCCGGACCGTCCGGTCGCTCACCTGAGTCTCGGCAATCCGCATTCGGTGGTCGGTGTCGACGAGGTCGCTGTCGTCGAGCTGGCCGAGCTGGGTGAAAAGGTTCCCGACGTGAACCTTGAGATCGTCGAACCCGGACCGACGCCCGATGCGGTGACGATGCGCGTGCACGAACGCGGTGTCGGGGTGACCGAAGCGTGCGGCACCGGTGCATGCGCCTCGGCGTTTGCCGCTCGATCGTGGGGGCTCGTCGCCGCCTCGGTCACCGACGTGACGGTGCACATGGATGGCGGTTCGGCTGTGGTGTCATTCGATCCCGCCGATCCCGACCGAGCAGTCCTGACCGGACCCGCGACCTACATCGGCTCGATGGTCGTGGAACTCGAATGAATACCCCGTACGACGAGGCCCTTGCCGGAACGCTGATCGACCGGACGATCCGCGAAAAGATCGTGCTGGTTGCTGTGGCGTTGCCCGGCGACACCGACGAGGAGGTCGAGGCCAGCCTCGACGAACTCGCGCTGTTGGTCGACACCGCGGGCGCCGACGAGGTTGCTCGGCTGGTGCAGCGTCGCGATGCGCCCGACCACACCTGGTACGTCGGCAAGGGCAAGGCCGAAGAGCTGAAGGAACTGTGCCTCGCCGTCGATTCCGACACTGTCGTGTTCGACAACGAACTCGCTCCCGCACAGCAGTTCAACTTGGAAAAGCTGCTCGGGCGTACGGCGATCGATCGCACCGCCGTCATCCTCGACATCTTCGGGCAGAACGCGCACACCATGGAGGGCAAGGCGCAGGTCGAGCTCGCCCTGCTCCGTTACCGGTTGCCGCGGTTGCGGCGAGGCAAGAACGCGAAGTTGTCGCAACAGCGCGGAGGCGTGGGTGGCCGATTCGGGAGCGGTGAAACCAAGATCGAAACCGATCGTCGTCGCATCATGCGCCGGATCACCAAGCTCGAGCGTGAGCTCGCGTCGCTGGCTGACACTCGCTCGCTTCAACGTCAAGGGCGCCAGCGCAGCGGACTCGCATCGGTGGCGATCGTTGGCTACACGAACGCGGGCAAGTCCACGCTCCTCAATCAGCTCACGCAGTCGGGTGTCCTCACCGAAGACCGGCTGTTCGCCACACTCGATCCAACGACGAGGCGGCTCGCGCTCCCTGGAGGCGAGCCGGTGCTGCTGACCGACACGGTCGGCTTCATCAGCCGTCTTCCACACGGTTTGGTCGAGTCGTTCAAGGGCACGCTCGAAGTCGCGGCGCTCGCCGACTACCTCGTCCACGTGGTCGATGCGAGTGCCGTCGATCCCAACGGTCAGATGGACGCCGTTCGAGAGGTGCTGCGCGACATCTCGGCGGCCGACGTTCCCGAGCTGGTCGTGTTCAACAAGGCCGACCTCGCACCGGCTGCCGCCAAAGAACTCGTCGAGGAGCACCCCGGCTCGATTGCCGTCAGCGCGTCGACCGGCGCGGGAATGGACCTCTTCTTGCGGACCATCGGTGACCGCCTACGGGCACTCGCCGTCGTCTACGAGCTCGTGGTGCCGTACGAACGCGGCGACGTGTTGGCATCGATCCACCGGGAAGGTGAAGTGGTGTCCACGTCTGAGGGCGAAGCGGCCTGGACGATCCGCGCACGGCTATCCGATCCGTCGGCTGGACGCCTCGACGAATTCATCACGGAGACTGACCTATGACCACACCGTTCGTTCCGCCGCCCTACCCGTACGACCGCTTGAACGAGCTGTCGGCCATGGCGGTCGAGATACACGGCTCGGCAATCGATCTCTCGATCGGCACGCCGTTCGACGACCCGCCTCCGGCGGTCGTCGCAGCCCTGTCGTCCAGTGGTGCCGAACGGTCCTACCCGCCGAGCGTGGGGAGCCCGGCGTTCTTGGCGTCGGTTCAGAGATGGTTCGCGAGACGTTGTTCGATCGACATCGATCAATCGGCGATCGGCGCCACGATCGGCTCGAAGGAGTTCGTGGCGGGACTGCCCGGCCTACTCCATCTCCGATTGCCTGATCGTGACACCGTGCTGTATCCAGCGGTGTCGTATCCCAGCTACGAGATGGGCGCCACGCTGGCTCGCTTGCGAGCGGTGCCCGTTCCGTTCGGCCCCGACGGACAACTCGACCTCGGAGCGATCGACCCTGCCGACATCGACCGAGCGCTCCTGCTGTGGGTCAACAGCCCGGGTAACCCGACCGGTCATCTCGACGATCTGGAGGCCGCAGCGCGATGGGGCCGCGAGCACGACGTTGCGGTGTTCTCCGACGAGTGCTACTTCGAGTTCACTTGGGATGGTCCGGGGCGGACGATTCTCGAGCACGGGAGCGAGGGCGTGGTCAGCGTGCACTCGCTGTCGAAACGGTCGAACCTCGCCGGGGCGCGTGCCGGGTTCTACGCGGGCGACCCTGAGCTGGTCACGTATCTTCGCGAGATACGCAAGCACTCGGGCATGATGGTGCCGGGTCCGGTGCAGGCAGCTGCGGTGGTCGCGCTCGACGACGACGAGCACGTCGACGCGCAACGGGAGCGCTACAGGTCCCGGCTGGCCTTGATGGCTGATGTGCTCGGTCGTTGGTCGGGCGAACCGGTGGCGACTCCGGCCGGAGCCTTCTACCTGTGGATCCCGACGGCTGACGGTTGGGACTACGCCGAGCGACTCGCTCGTGACGCAGGTGCAATCGTGAGTCCCGGTGAGTTCTACGGACCCGGCGGTGCGCAATATGTGCGGGTTGCCGTGGTACAACCGGATGAGAAGATCATGATGGTGGCACAACGATTGGAACAACATGGCTGAATCCTCCTCACGGCGCGGTGCGCTCATCGGTCTCGGCACGTTTGTGCTGTTGGCTGGACTCGTGGCGGCGGTTGTGCTCTGGAACGTCGCATCAACGCGGCAATCCAACGCGATTGCCGACCTCGCACGGGCACCTGTCGGATGCGACACGACGCTCGACTTCGTCGAAACGGGGGAGTACTTCGTGTTCCTCGAACGAACGGGCACCATCGACGGTGTTCGAGGTGACTGTGAGATCGAAGGTTCGTTCGATCTCAGCGGTTCGCGGCTGCCTGACGTCGAGGTGATCATCTTCGATCCCGACGGTGAAGAGCTCGATCTCGATCGCGCGTCCGATGTCACCTACGACGACGGTGAATTCGCGGGCGAAGCGATTCAGACCATCGACATCGAAGAACGCAACGACCATGTCGTGCGTGTCGAATCCGACGACGATGACGCGTTCGTCGTTGCGATCGGCCGTGATCCGGCTGACGGGGTCGGCGCGATTCGCACCGGTGCGATCGCCGCAGCGGCAGCGGGGCTGCTCCTCGGGCTCGGGCTCATCCTCCTGGGCGCACGCAAGGCCAAAGGAACCGTCGCGGCAGCCCCAGGCTCGTGGGCGCCCAACCCCGCCCATCCGGGCTTTCCTCGCGATGGCGTCGTGCCCCAAGGCCCGCCCACATACGGCCAGCCCGGACAACAGCCGAACTACCCACAACCGCCGTATCAACAAGCTCCACCGCAGCCGTATCAGCAACCGGGAGCACCGCCGCAGCACGCCCCGTATCAGCAGCCCGGCGTGCCGCCGCAACAGGCTCCGTACCAGCAGGCGCCCCCGTACCAACAGGCCCCACCCGCGGCGCCGCCACCGTCTCAACAGGCACCTCCGCAGCAACCACAGCCGCCGCAGCAATTCGGTGCTCCGCAGCCGCCGTCGCCGTTTGCGCCCGCTGCGCCCCAGGCACCCGCCGATCCCGCTGGTCAGGCACAGCCGATCGAGTGGTCACCGTCAGGTGAGACGCAACCGGCCGGCACCCGTCCGGCCCCCGAGGCGAGTGACTTCGACACCGGTCCGCCCGATGCCGACTTCATTGCTCGGCTGCAGGCGGAACGCGACCAGCAACCGCCCCCGCCCGGCTGACGTCACGATCGGCGTCGGCGTCGGCGGCGAGGGGCCGCGCAGGCTCAGTAGCGCCGCATCACCGTGACGACTTTGCCGTAGAGCTCGACTTCGTCGGCGCGAAAGACCATCGGTTCCATCGTCGGATTCGATGGCGTGAGCGTGACCTCGGCGCCATTGCGGCCGTAGGTCTTGACCGTCGCCTCGCCACCGGGGATACCGGCGACCACGATGTCACCGTTGTTCGGGTGATCGACCTGGGTGGCCACGACGTAGTCGCCGTCGAGGATGCCGGCGTCGATCATCGACTCGCCGCGCACCCGCAGCATGAACAGCTCGCCTTCGCCCGCGAAGTCAACGGGAACCGGGAGCAGTTCTTCGACGTTCTCTTCGGCCAGCACGTCGGTTCCGGCCGCGACGTCACCGACGAGCGGGACGAAGCGGGCGGGGCGGCGGTCCATGACAGCGCCGCTGTTCGGATCGAAGCGCACTTCGATCGCGCGTGGCTTGTCAGGGTCGCGACGCAGGTAGCCGAGGCGCTGCAGCGTGTTGAGGTGACTGTGGACCGTCGACGGCGACGTGAGCCCCACGGCATCGCCGATTTCCCGAACCGAGGGCGGAAAACCGCGGTCCTGCATCTGCTGTTCGATGAAGTCGAGAATCGACCGCTGACGCTTGCTGATCTTGGGGGCCATACGAACATGTTATGGGCATTGGGTCGATGAGTCAAACATCTGTACTACAAACGCGTGTTCGTTTTTGTTGCGACTCGAGGTTGACAACGCGTTCGACTCGCGGTTGACTATCGAACACACGTTGGGTCAACGTTCGAAGAGCGAACAACAACTCAGTCACGATTTTCCGTTGGGGAGAAGCTCATGAGTACAGCAATCATCAAGACAGCAACCGGGTTCGAGTACTACCGAGTCGCTCCGAGACGCCAACCGGTGCCGGCAGTCCGCCCGAACTACGTCGCCCGTCGGGTCGGCGCAGCGGCGGCGGCCGTGGTTGCGGTCATCACGATGTTCACGCTGTTCAACGGTGTGCTGGCGAGTTTCAGCGGCCAACCTGCCGAGGCCGCTGGAGCTCAGCCAGCCGAACTGTCGATTTCGAGTGCCGAATCGGCAGCCTCCACGCACGTGGCCCGCTCGGGAGACAGCCTCTGGTCGATCGCTGATCAGCACCGCGGCGCCGTCGACCGCGACCGTTACCTCGACGCGCTGATCCGGCTCAACGGCGACACGTCGATCGAGATCGGCCAAGCTGTCGTTCTGCCCTGATTGCTCGCCTTGAACCCTCGATGATGGGCTGCGCCTCGGCAGATACGATGAGCGTGTGCATTGTCCAACGTGTCGAGCGATCGACAGCAGAGTCGTGGACTCGCGTGTCGCCGAAGAAGGCGCAGCGACGCGCCGGCGGCGCGAGTGTTCGAGCTGCCATCATCGCTTCACGACCTATGAGCGCGTCGACCACGCACAGCTCAGTGTGAAGAAGTCGACGGGCGCGACGGAGTCGTTCGACCGGTCGAAGGTCGTCGCGGGGCTTGCAGTAGCGACCAAAGGGCGAGGCGTCGATATCGCGATGCTCGACGAAATGGCAACGCGGGTCGAAGATGCGCTGCGTCTGAAAGGCGCTGAGGTCTCGACAGCGATCATCGGATTGGCCGTGCTCGACGAACTCCGCAAGATCGATGACGTGTCGTATCTGCGCTTCGCAAGCGTCTACAAGAACTTTGATGCCGCGGCCGACTTCCACCGTGAGCTCGAGCTCATGGAGAAGACGGCGCCCGTCGGCGCAGCCAACGGCTGAACACGAACGACTCGTCGTCGACCAGCATCTGTGCGAGCTCGAACCTTTGGTCGAGCGCTCCGGCGCCGTTGAAGATTCGGGGGCCAGCTCCCCCAACGGTGAGCGGCGATGTCGTGAGATTCATCTCGTCGAGGAGGTCTGCCTCGCCAAAGGCTGCATTGAGCGTGGCGCCGCCCTCCAGCTGGATCACCCCGGTGTCCGGGCACAGTTCGGCAACCAGTTCGACCGCCCGATGGAGGTCGACGCTGTCGTCGCCGGCTCGGATCACGTCAACCTGGGCGGTGCCGCCGTCAATGGTGGCACCCGTTGTCGTGATGACGAACCCGGCTCCGCTCTCGAACAGCTCGGTTGACGTGTCGACAGACCCGCGACCGCTGATGACACCAATCCGCTGGCCCGGCTTCTTCGGCGGCCCGTACCCCTCGCCGCGCACGGTTCCCGAGCCGACGACGATCACGTCGGCCATGCGTCGTAGACGGGCGAGAACGGCGAGGTCGTTGTCGCTCGACAACCCGCCAGACACACCGTCGAGCACCGTGGAGCCGTCGATCGACGACACCATGCACAGCTCGATCCACGGACGGTCCGGATGTGATCCGAGCGGGGCGTCGTACGCGTCATCGATCGTGACCGCGCTGGCGGGAAGGGGGACAACCTGTCGCATTGCTCAGATCGTGCCAGATGTGCGGCCTCGAGGCGTCACCACTGGCAATGGTCGAGCACCGCGAAGTGCGCGTCGAGCAACGGTGGAGCAGGGTTGTGCACAGGTATCCACAGCAAATGTGGGCAAAACTCCGCGAAATTCACAACGTTGTCCCCCTTCCTCCCCACAAGCTGACCCCCCTATATTTTCGTTGCTGGCCGCGGTGGACACACGGAATGCTTGGGTGACTTGCCAAAGGGAACCTGGACCTGTGATGCACGCCGCGGCCGGCCGTTTCGTACACTGCGTACATGACGGCCGACCGCAACGTCGATGGTGTGGTGCTGGACGCGGTCGACATCGATGACGAGTTGCTCGCCGAACTGGCGATGGCAGCCGACCCCGACGCTGAGATCGACGACGACGCCGTCCCGTTCGGCCTTGCTGACCGAGGCGCTGACCTGTTGCCCGCCTGGTACATGCCTGGCACGTTGCACGGCAGCGAACACCACCGAGTGCGCCGCTCCGTGGTCGTTGCCGGCATCGTGTTGTCGATGCTGATCGTCAACGGGGTCGGAATCTGCGTCACCTATGGAATACCCGAAGTCGGCGACCGACTCGTCCCGTTCTGGTGACGGTACGTTCAACGAATGGCGATTTCGTGCGCGTACTGCGGAGGTGAGCACGACCGCCCGGCCGACGTGCGGGCGTGTTGGACCGAGCACGGCGAGGCCGAGGTCGCGATGTCGGATCACTCCCGGGGTGACGACGACACCAGCACAGGCGAGGGAACCGTCGCTGTTCCGTCAGCGCCTCCGGTCTCGTCGCCACGACCCGCCGTCCGGCGTGTCGCAGAACCCGTCGACGTGCAACGTGGCGTGGCACCGGCCGGCGCCGGGCCCGACTTGTTGGGACGACGCGTGGTGGTTGGTCCCAACGACGAAGCACCCGCTGCGTGGCGTGATGCGCCTCGGGTGCTGGTCGGCGCTGATGAGCTCACCGAACCATCTGGGCTGATCGCGCAGCTGCGGCGTGTCGAGCGTGTTGTCATCGAACTGCACGTGGACCGAGACGCAGCACGGATGCCGATGTTGATGACCGCCGCCGCACCATTCGAGGTCGGTGCGG
>CALICC010000256.1 GCA_938049325.1 uncultured Ilumatobacter sp.
AGGCGTGGCATTGGGAAGGGCTGCGTCAACGCGAGCTACGCATTCAACGTTTCACCGACGACGGGTCACTCGTGCACCCGCCGGCAAACTCGAACCCGGCCACGCAGAGCATGGACTACGACTGGATCGTGGCGAGTGGCACCGCAACGCTCTACAGCTTCACCGTCGCGCACTATCCGCAGGTGCCGTCGTTCGATTACCCGCACATCGTCGGGCTGGTCGAACTCGAAGAGGGCGTCCGCCTCGTGTCGACGATCGTCGGGTGCACCGTCGACCAACTCGAAGTCGGTATGCCGCTCGAGTTGTCGTTCGTCGACACTGACGACGACGTCACCTTGCATCAGTTCATGCCAGCGAAGGCGCCGCGTGCCGTACGCACTCGCACGGTTGGCGAAGCAGTGGTCGGGACGCGACTGCCGATCTGTCCGATTCCGCTCGACCCGCTCCTCATCGTGTCGACGGCGATCGCCACGCGTGACTTCCAGGACGTGCACCACAACCGTGACGTCGCTCAATCCCGCGGCTCGAAGGACATCTTCATGAACATCCTCACCACCGCCGGGCTGGTGCAGCGTTGGATCGGTGATTGGGCCGGCGACGGAGTCGAGTTCCACAACATCAAGATCGGCCTCGGTGCACCGAACTACCCGGGCGACATCATGACCATGTCGGGGGCTGTGTCGGCGGTCGATTCGGGTCCGGATGGCACTCGAATCACGGTCGGCTACATCGGTCGCAACTCGCTCGGCGCGCATGTCACCGGGACCGCGGAGATCTCGCTGCCTGAAGAAGCAACGAGCGACGAGGGGCCGGTCTCATGATCGAATTCGCCAACCGCACCGCGATCGCCGGCATCGGCGCCACCGAGTTCTCGAAGAACTCGGGACGCACGCCGATGCAACTCGCCACCGAAGCCAGTATCGCCGCATGCGCCGACGCAGGTCTCGCGCCGGCGGAGGTCGATGGGATCGTCGTGTTCGGCGCCGAGAAGAACACCGACATCGAAGTGGCCCGCAACTTGGGCGTACGCGAGCTGACGCATTTCTCGATGATCGGCCACGGTGGTGGCGCGGCCTGCGCCACGATCGCGCAAGCCGCAATGGCGTTGTACTCGGGTGCCGCGAAGTACGTCCTGGTCTACCGCGCATTCAACGAGCGCTCGTGGCACCGTTTCGGCCAGGGCGTGCAAGGCGCTCATGAGAGTCCCGAAGCGTTCGACGTCAGTTTCTCGTGGACCACGCCGTTCGGACTGCTCACGCCTGCGCAGTGGATCGCGATGTTCGCCACCCGGTACATGCACGAGTACGGAGCGACCACCGAAGACTTCGGTCGGATCGCGGTCGCCGATCGGCGCCATGCAGCGAACAACCCCGCAGCCTTCTTCTACGAGAAGCCGATCACGCTCGAGGACCATCAGGCCAGCCGGTGGATCACCGAGCCGCTCCGACTCCTCGACTGCTGCCAGGAATCCGACGGCGGCCAAGCGTTTCTCCTCACCACGACCGAACGCGCAGCCGACCTGGCGAGCACGCCCGCTGTGGTCGCCTCGGCAGCGCAAGGTGTTGGTCCTGATCAGCACATGATGCGGTCGTACTACCGCGAGTCGATCACCGGTCTTCCCGAGATGGGCGTCGTCGCACGCCAGCTCTGGGAGTCGACCGGGCTCACCCCGGCTGATATCCAAACCGCGGTGCTCTATGACCACTTCACGCCAATGGTCCTGCCGCAGCTCGAAGAGTTCGGGTTCTGTGGACGCGGTGAGGCGAAGGACTTCATCGCCAACGGCAATATCGAGATCGACGGTGGGCTTCCCGTGAACACACACGGCGGCCAGCTCGGCGAGGCGTACATTCACGGGATGAACGGCATCGCCGAAGCGGTGCGTCAGATCCGCGGCACGTCGGTCAACCAGGTCGACGCGGTCGAGAACGTGTTGGTGACTGCGGGCACCGGTGTGCCCACCAGCGGCCTCATTCTCACGCAGCCGTCCTGATCACGCCCGCGCTCTCCGTCCGGCTTCTCGGTCCGACTTCTCGGTTCGACTTCTCGGTCCAACTTCTCGGTCCAACTTCTCGGTCAGGTCTCTCGGTCCGATTCTTTCAGGTGTCGGGGGGCGTCAGTATCGTGTCGTCGTGGAAATGACGGAGCGTCGGAGATTCAGCAGTCGTGAAGCGCGCGACGAGGTGGTCGCCGCGGGTCACCGCTTGTTGCTCGAGCGCGGCGTCGAGGCCGGGCTCGGTCGTGTCACCTTGCAGGATGCCGTGTCGGAGTCGGGCGTGCCACGAGCGTCCGCGTATCGCGCGTTCTCCACTGGCGAAGGCGACCCGCAAGACGTCTTTCGTCTCGCGGTCGTCACGAAGCTGATCGAGTCGATCGAACCCGACGTCAGTGGCGTGCTCGATGTGATCGCGCCCGCGATCATGAACCCGAGCGAGACGCCGGAGGAACGAGCGGTGGCGCTGCGCGAGATCGTTCGCCTCTGGACCGACGGCAACCTCCAGACCTCGCTCGCCGATAGCGGGCTGCGAGCGCTCGACGCAATCGCTGTTGCCGCCACTGTCGATCCGATCGGAAGTGCGCCGGTACTCGAGTCGGTTCGGCGCTCACATGAACGCTCACACCAGGCGTTCTTGCCGTTGTACAAGTCGCTCATCGACATGTTCGGACTGCGTCTGCGACCAGGGTTGTCCATCGAGCGACTGGCCTCGATGTTCCGTGCGTCGATGGCGATGGCGCAGACGGAGTGGATACTCCAGCCAACCCATCGCTACACCTCGCGCCCAACCGGCGTCGACGGAACACTGGTCGAGTGGACGTTCGTCGGGATCGTGATCGAGGGGCTCGTCCTGGCATGTTTCGAATCGGATCCTGATGCTGTCGTCAAGACGGATCTGAGCAGCTGGCTTTCCTCCTCTTCCACCTCCTCTTCTTCCTCCTGACTCCTCTTCTTCCTCCTGAGCCGTAGCGCGCGTACGTGGCGCGTCGTTTGCGCATCCGTTGCGTCTTCAATGCGTGTTCGTCCGTGTTCAGGCAGTTGATGTGAACGGACTACTTTGCGTTCACGCCGCAGTCGACACACCGACACCTCACGGGCCTTGACTGAGAGCGTTCACTCAAACCAAGGGAGCATCCATGTCTGTCGACGACCAGCCATCCAATCCAACCGACAACCGACCGTTTGTCGATGTGCTCGGCACAGCGATTTCGCGCCGCAACGTCATGAAAGGTGGTGCTGCCGCCGCAGCGACGCTCTTCATCGCGCCGCACGTCGCCAATGCCGACTACTCGGGCGACGACTACGACGAGAACTGGAACCGCATTCCCGGCTCGCGCAACAGTCGCGTTCGGTTCGAGCCGACACCCAATCCGGGTGGACCCGATCCGATGATCTCGCCTGACTACGAGTACACATCGATCATCCCGTGGGGCACGCCGTTGTTTCCGGGCGTACCCGAAATCGATCCGACCGACGTCGCGTCCAACGGGTCGGCCAACCAGGAGCAACAGGTCGGCATCGGTCACGACGGCATCTGGTTCTTCCCCGATGTGGAAGACACCGACGGCGACGGCAACGACGACTGGAAGCACAACTGGGACCGTCGCGACTGGGATTACGACGACCCGTCGAACACGAACGGTGTCCTGTGCCTGAACCATGAGTTCGGCTTCACGTCGCACGTGCTCGGCAAGCCGGCGCCAGAGAATCTCGAAGACGTCCGCACCATGCAGGCAGCGCACGGCGTCACCTGCGTCGAAATCGCGAAGGGCGAGGACGGTTGGAAAGAGGTCGTACCGAGCAGCCGCAACCGCCGTATCACGCCGAACACTCCGGTCGAGTTCACCGGACCAGCAGCGGGAAGCCCGCTGCTCGAGACGCCTTCGGGCAGCGAGCCGGCCGGCACGTTGAACAACTGCGGCAGCGGTTACACGCCTTGGGGCACCTATCTGACCTGTGAGGAGAACTTCAACGGCTACTACGGCTACACCGACGAGGCGTATGAAGTCACTCCAGAGCAGGAGCGCTACGGCTTCACCGCAGGCGGCTTCGGCTATGGCTGGTATCAGTTCGATGAGCGTTGGGACATCAGCAACCCGAACTCGAAGAACGACGAGAACCGCTTCGGGTGGATCGTCGAGATCGATCCGAACGATCCGGGTGCAAAGCCGAAGAAGCGCACCGCACTCGGCCGTGTCAAACACGAAGGCTGCGCGATCGCCATCGGTCGTCGCGGCCGCGTCGTTGCCTACATGGGCGACGACCAACGCTTCGACTACATCTACAAGTTCGTGTCCGCAGGCCATTGGCAGACCATGCTCGCCGAGGGGAAGAGCCCGCTCGACGAGGGCACGTTGTACGTCGCCCGTTTCGACGACGACTTCACCGGAGAGTGGCTCGAGTTGTCGCCGAACAACCCGGTGCTGGCCGACTGGACGCTCGACGAGTGTCTCGTGTACACGCGCCTCGCGGCCGACGCTGTCGGCGCGACGCCGATGGACCGTCCCGAGTGGACGACCATCGGCCGACGCCAAGAGGTGTACTGCACGCTGACCAACAACTCGCGCCGAACCGAAGCGGACGCGGCCAACCCGCAGGCCCCGAACCTCAACGGTCACATCATCCGGTGGCGCGACACGAAGCGACACACCGGCACCGACTTCCGGTGGGACATCTATGTCCTCTCCGACGACACCTTGCCCGAAAACGGCGGTGACGAGTCCTACTCGTTCGCCAGCCCAGATGGCTTGTGGGCTGACCCGACCGGCCGCCTCTTCATCGGCACCGATGGCCGTCAACCGTTCGGCAACAATCAGCTCGTCGTCGCCGACACCCGCCGCGACGAGTTCCGGCGTTTGTTTGCCGGCGTCGACGGCGACGAGATCACCGGAACGACCGTGACGCCCGATCGACGAACGATGTTCATCAACATGCAGCATCCGGGCAACGGTGACCCGACCCGCACGAACTTCCCGGTGCCTGGCGCTGGTGGTCCAGAGGTACCGCGTGACTCGACGATCGTGATCACCCGCAAGAACGGCGGCACGGTCGGTTCATAACCCGAATACGGTGAGCTGTCAGCCGGGGAATCCCGGTCGACAGCTCACCGTTGCGCTTCTCGACGCGGAGAGCTCAGTCGGCGCGGTAGCCGTTGAAGCGGGAACCGAGCTCCATGGCGAGGGCAGGATCGTCGAGGTCGGTGCTGAGGCCGCCCTCGATGTCGCCAGCGAGTTCGTCAGCGAACCGGGCGAGCACCTCGTCGACCGTGATGGCGGGGGCGCGACCGTCGCGTTCGTCGGCCGATCCGAACACCTTCGCCTTCCACGACAGCGACAGGCGTACGTCACGATCGCTGAAGCGCGTGAACTCGGTGTCGCGTTCGCTGACTCGCCAGCTCAGCGCGTCGGAACCGGCGCCAGTGTCAGTGCAATCGAGGATCGTGTTGAGTGACATGCCACGGATTCGTTCAGCGTTCTCGGGCCCGGACGTCTCGACTCGGTGGTGCATGAAGTCGTTGTCGCCGACCAC
>CALICC010000257.1 GCA_938049325.1 uncultured Ilumatobacter sp.
CCCGGCTGCGGGAGCGAAGCTCGCGGCGGCTGGGGACAGAACGTCGTGTTCGTGCTCCTCGCCGCCGGCGTCGGCACGGTCATCACCCGCGTCGTCATCGGCGTCCGGCGAAACCGAGAACAGGTCAGCGCGTGACCCCCGACGAGTTCCGTCGTCACGGACACGAGCTGATCGACTGGATTGCCGACCACGTCGAGGGCGTCGCCGAGCGCCCCGTTCAGTCAGCTTTCGAACCGGGCGATGTGCGAGCCGCACTCCCCGAGCATCCGCCGACCGCGCCCGAATCCTTCGACGCTGTCATGGCCGACGTCGAGCGGGTGATCGTGCCCGGCATCACCAACTGGCAGCACCCCGGATGGTTCGCCTATTTCCCGGCAAACACGTCGTACCCCTCGATTCTTGGCGAGCTGATGTCGGCGGGCCTCGGTGTGCAGGGAATGAGCTGGATCACCTCCCCTGCCTGCACCGAACTCGAGACGCTGATGCTCGACTGGATGCTCGAACTGCTCGGCCTGCCCGACAGATTCCACTCGACGAGCGCCACGGGCGGCGGCGTCATCCAGGGTTCGGCCAGCGAAGCCACCCTCGTCGCCATCCTCTCCGCCCGACATCGAGCGACGAACGGCGACGTCAACCGCACCGGCGACACCACCACGCTCGTCGCCTACTCGACGTCGCAAGCGCACTCGAGCATCGAGAAAGGGCTCCGGATCGCCGGCATCGGAACCGACCGACTCCGCATCGTCCCGCACGACGAGACCTTCTCGATGCAACCCGATGCGCTGCGCACCATGGTCGAGGCCGACATCGAGGCGGGACTGACCCCGTTCTTCGTCAACGCCAATCACGGCAGCACCTCGTCGATGGCGTTCGACCCGACGCCGGCGCTCGCCGACATCTGCGCAGACCACGACATCTGGCTACACGTCGACGGTGCGATGTCGGGCATCGCGGGGCTCGTCCCCGAGTTCCGCTGGGTCAACGACGGCATCGAACGCGCCGACTCGTACTGCACGAATCCGCACAAGTGGATGGGGGTCAACTTCGACTGCACCACCTACTGGACCGCGGATCGTGCCGCATTGCTCGGTGCGTTGAGCATTCTGCCCGAGTACCTGCGTTCGAGCGCCGCCGAGTCCGGAGCCGTGATCGACTACCGAGATTGGCAGGTACCGCTCGGTCGGCGATTCCGTGCGTTGAAGCTGTGGTTTGCGATTCGTTGCGAAGGCGTCGACTCGTTCCAAGCAACGATCCGCGATCACGTCGCGATGACGCAGCACCTCGCCGAACAGATCTCGAGCGATTCCCGTTTCGACATCGTCGCACCACACCCGCTCAACCTGGTGTGCCTCGCGGTGCACTCCGACAGCACCGACCGCGCCAACGAGCTCACCGAAGCGCTGATCCAGCACGCCGACACCGCCGACTTCCACTTCACGCGCACGTTGCTCGATACGCGGGTCGCGCTGCGCATCTCGATCGGCGCACGCTCCACGACGCAGGTCCAGGTCGACGCCGCCTGGGAGCATCTCCGCGACGTGGTCGGTCGCCTGGTCTGACCACGCCAGCGCCGCCGCACAGCGCTACTCGACGACGACGGTCCCCGTCATCGTCGGATGCAGCGAGCAGTAGATGGCGTACTCGCCCGGTTGATCGAACCGCTGTGCCCACTGGGCTCCCGATCCGATCAGCGCACTCTCGAATGCACCGGTGGGTTGCGCAGGGCTTCCCGACACGACGGTGTGCGGCATCTGATCGGAGTTCGAGAATGTGAGGTCCGCCCCCGCCTCGACGACGACAGGATCGAATGCGAAATCGGTGATCGTCAAGAGCGGCCCGTCGACCTCTACCGACGAACCTCCCGTTTCGAGCGGCCAGACCGAGTTGTTCCACATGGCGAAGACGCCGGTGTCACTGTCGAACCCGTCGGCGACATAGGCGTGGATCATCCAGTTGGGCTGCACGTCGAAGAACACTCCCCCGTTGCGACCACACAAGTCTTCGCTGGCAGCGGAATCGAATTCACCACCTGCGCAGCTGTTGTAGTGCACGTGCCATTGGTCGTAGGGCCCATCGAACGCGTCGGGATGATCGTCGCTGATCCCGATGAAGAACGCCGAGCCGACCACCTCCAGGCCGTCCATGCCAGTCCACCCACCATCGGCACCGCACACTCCGAGTTGGGTGCGACCTGCCCCCAACGCGTCTTCGGAGGCGTACAGCAGCATCTCCGGATTCGCAGGATCGAAGTCGTCGCTCAGCAACGACACGTTGACGAAGTGCACGCCCATGTTCGGGTTCTGCGCCGACACCGGTTCGTAGCCCGCGGCGCATGCGTCGGCCGGCGTCGGCAACGAGTTCACCGTCGCGGCGGTGAGATCGAGTTGGCTGACGAGGGCAACGAGGTCGTCGCGGGTCATCACGAAGCCGTCCGGCAACGGATCGTTCGACTCGGCCAACGCCTTCAACTCTTGGTAGCTGCACGAGTCGACCGGGTCTTGGCAGCGCTGTTGTTCACCGCGCGGTCCTTCGACCACCACCGGAATCACCTCGCCATCGTCGCCGGCGGTCCACACGTAGCGATCGAATCCCAACGCACCTTCAGGCTGCTCGGGGCGCACCGAGGGCAACGCCCAATCAGTGGGCGCGTCGTCGAGCGGTACGTCCGCGTCTGGTTCGGCGTCCTCGTCACCGACCACTGAGCTCGCAGGGATCGCCACGGTCGAGATCGTGTCGACGCTGTCGGCCGTGGCGGGAATCTCGACTGCGCCAACCGCATCCGACGTGGCGGGCGCCTCCACCGACTCGGGCGCAACCAACTCGCTCCCACCGACGCAACTCGCCACCACGAGCGCACCGCCGACGAGCAAGGTTGCCGATCGGCAGCGCATGCAGCAAACGGTAGTGCCTGACCGGCGGTCGCTCGGACACGGCCACGTTCAGATCTCGATTCTCACGGTGCCTGGCGAGCGACATACGGTGGCCTGAAACGAGGGGGACCAGCATGTCAACACCGAGATCTGTGAGCACTGCCAACCGGACGAAGCGTCGACTGCGAGCAGTGGCGCTCGCTGCGGCAACGTCATTCGTTGCGGCGTCGTGCACGTTCATCGACGTGGCAACGCTGTCTGGTGACCGGATGGCCGGCCGCCAGAACAACACGGCCGGGTCCGTGCTGGCCCAGGACTACATCATCGAGCAGCTCGAGGGGATCGCTGTCGGAGCCAACATCGGCGCCGACGATCCGTGGCGTCAGGAGTTCAACGGCGGCGCCAACATCATCGGACTCATTCCCGGCACCGACCTCGCTGACGAGTACGTCATGATCGGCGCTCACTACGACGGACTCGGCGAGCAATGCGACCAGCTCGAACCTGGCGAGACCATCTGCAACGGAGCGACCGACAACGCCGCGGGGGTGGCTGCATCCCTGGCCATCGCCCGGCACTTCGCCGAGCCCGGCAACGCCCCGCGACGGTCGATACTCCTCACGTTCTGGGATCGCGAAGAAGACGGACTGCTGGGATCACTCGCCTACGTGTCGGATCCGGTTGTCTCGCTCGCTGACACGGTCGGCTACATCAACTTCGACATCCTCGGCGCCAACATCTTGCCGAGCCTGCGCAACTACAGCTTTGCCATCGCAGCAGAAACCGGCGGTTCAGCGCTCTCCGACTCCGTCCAGTCGGCTGTCGACGCTCAGCCGCTGCAGTCGCAACTCGTCAGCTCGATCTTCGGCCAGGGTCGCTCCGACTACGCGGTACTCATCGGGGCGGGCATCCCGTCGGTGTTCTTCAGCGACTCGACCGGCCCCTGCTATCACACGACCGGCGACGACTGGCAGATCGTCGACTTCGACAAACTCGATCAACAGATCGCGATCGCGACCGCAGTTGCCGGCGACATGGCCGATGGTTCGGTCACGCCCACGCTCACGGAAGCTCCGCTGGCGACCTACGACGATGCGGTCGCGTTGCAAGCGGTGACCTCAGCCTCCATCGGTGACCTCGATCGATTCTCGGCGAACAACCAGGCCACGTTGCTGGCATTCGTCGACAATGTCGACACGATCGTTGCCGAGGGCGAAGCCGCCTTCGG
>CALICC010000258.1 GCA_938049325.1 uncultured Ilumatobacter sp.
GCCTGTGTCGCCGGCGCGACGCGCCCGACCGCCGACGTCATTCGCGCCGGGCTGCGGATCCTCGGCGTCGCACCCGGCGTCGATGCCGTGAGTTCGTCGTTCTTCTTCGTCCTGCCCGACGGCACGCCGCTCGTGTACGGCGATTGTGGCGTGATCCCCGACCCGGACGCCGAGCAACTGGCGTCGATCGCGGTGTCATCGGCGAGCACGTTCCGCCAACTCACCGCCACCGAACCGCGCGTCGCGATGCTGTCGTTCTCCACGCACGGCAGCGCCGAGCATCCCCGCGTCGACAAGATTCGCGCCGCGACCGCCCACGTCCGAGAGCGAGCCCCCACGCTCGCCATCGACGGCGAACTGCAATTCGATGCCGCCTTCGTCCCCGCCGTCGGCGCCGCAAAGGCTCCCGAATCGTCGGTGGCCGGCACGGCGAATACGTTCATCTTTCCCGATCTCGACAGCGGCAATATCGCATACAAGATCACCGAGCGGCTCGGTGGCGCCCGAGCTTTCGGTCCTCTCCTGCAGGGTCTCGACGGGGTGCTGCACGACTTGTCGCGCGGGTGCACGAGCGACGACATCGTCAACGTCGCAACCATCGCCGCACTCCAAGCGACGACGTGACGTTCGCCCTCTGATCTGCGCCTCGGCGCCCTCGCCCGATACGGTCGGCCCTCGAACACCTGAGAACCATGGCAACACCACGACAACCGCTCGACGCCGACCAGGTGATCGACACAGCCGCAGCGCTGGCCGATCGCGACGGATTCGAGTCCATCACGCTGACCCGAGTTGCCAAGGAGCTCGGCGTTCGCCAGCCTGCGCTGTACCGCCACATCGATAGCTACCAGGGACTCGTCCGCAGCCTGAGCTTGCGCGGACGCGAGATGCTCGCCACCGCCATGGCCGA
Organism: uncultured Ilumatobacter sp.; assembly: GCA_938049325.1. Taxonomy (GTDB): domain Bacteria; phylum Actinomycetota; class Acidimicrobiia; order Acidimicrobiales; family Ilumatobacteraceae; genus Ilumatobacter_A. The sequence goes on from CALICC010000258.1 coordinate 911, forward strand.
CGCCGCGATCGGGGTCTCAGGCGACGAAGCCGTCGCCGCAATTGGTCACGCCTGGCGCTCGGTTGCCGCCGAATTTCCTGGCGTGTACGCGGCCACCGATCGTCACCCGTGCACCGGTGACGATGAGCTCGAGGCAGCGGTCGACCGCATCGTCGAAGTGATCGCGATGACCTTGACGAGCTTCGAACTCGACGATGAGAACCGGATCCACGCGGCCCGCACGCTCCGCTCGGCGTTCCACGGGTTCACGCACATCGAGATGTGCGATGGCCACCCCCACTCGACCGACCCGGACGACACATTCGATCACATGCTCGAGTTGCTGTGCGCCGGGATCCGCCATCAGCAGCGCGTGTCGTAGCGGATCAGCGCAGCGCGTCGGCCAGCACCTGGACCGGGTGCGTGAGCACGTGACCGAACCGCTCTGCCTGACTCCGACACGAGAAGCCGCTCGCGCATCGGACAACCGGACCGAACGAGTCGAGCCGTGGTCGCCAGCCAAGGTCGAACAGCGCGGCTGACATCTCTTGGTGCTCGGTTTCGTGGCCAAAGATCCCGGCCATGCCGCAGCACGTCGTCGACTCGACCTGCACCTCGAACCCCGCCGCTTCGAGCATTGTTCGGTAGAGGTCTGTTCGTTCCGGCGTGAGGCTGACCTCGGTGCAGTGTTCGAACAACTGGGCAACACCACGGATCGCTCGGTTCGGCAGCGACGCGACCCGTGGCGCGAGATACTCGGCAAGACCGATGGTCGACGCGTGCGGAAAGCTCGGATCCATCGAGGCGTACTCGTGCGCCCCGAGCAACGAGACCGCCGGCTCGACGATGACGAGCGGCAAGCCGAACCCAGCGAGCGCCTCGACCGAGCGGCGCTGCGCACGAACCGCGCGCTCGAAGCGAGCGCGCCGACCGGTCACATGGTCGAACTTGCCTGACGGAACGAATGAAGCAACTGCAGGTCGCTCCCCCACGGCGCGCAAGACGTCGATGGTCGCGGCCAGCACGTCGGGCTCGATGTACGAAGTGAACGCATCGGGCAGGACCACCACGGTTGCATCACCGGTGCCAGTCTTTCCGTCGACGGTCGGTACCCGCAGGTCGGCGAGGCGACGCGCAGCAGAACGACTCGGCAGGTCGGGAAGATCCACGATGCCCAACGTTCGGCCCAGCGCCGCCGCTGCGGCCCGTTGCAGGGGACGCGCCGCTGGGCCCAGCCGTTGAGCGATCGGAAGCATCGACTCGAAGCGGCTGAGGGCGGCATTGCGGATACGACGGCGAGGCGATCGTTCACCGTGGCACTCGAGGAACCTCGACTTCAGCTCGGGGATGTCGACCTCGACGGGGCACCGTCCGGTGCACGCTCCACACGACAGACACTGGTGCATCGAGTCGGCGAGGTCCGCGGCGAGCTCGGTGTCGTCGGGGTGCTGCAGCCAGGCTCGAATCATGTCGGCGCGCCCCTTGGGCGACAAGCGCGGATCGTTGGTCACCTTGAACGACGGACACATCACCTCAGCGCCACCCCAGTGGTGACAGATGCCGTTGCCGTTGCACGCGAACGCCGAGTCGAACTCGGCCCGCTGCGCGGCGGCGACCTGGCGATCTCGGTGCACCCGGAGCGGCACCTCGTCGATGCGCACGATCGGTGCCTCCACGTCGACCGGGGTGTAGAGCTTGCCGGGATTCATCACGTTGCCAGGATCGAACGCTGTCTTGATCAAGCGCATGCGTTGAACGATCGATTCGTCGAGGTCCAGGTACTCACCGCGAAAGCCTCGACCGTGCTCACCCCAGAGGACTCCACCGAACCGGCCGACGAGCGCCGCGACCTCATCGGAGATCGTGCGCAACAAGCGCTCGTGGTCAGGATCGAGCAGGTCGAGGGCAGGACGGACGTGCACGCATCCGACATCGGCGTGACCGAACATCCCGTAGCTGAGTCCATGGTGGTCGAGCACGTCGCGAAACTCGCGAACAAACGCTTCCAGCCGATGCGGCGGCACCGCGCAGTCCTCGACGAACGCGACTGAGCGACGACCGCTCACGGCCTGGCCGAGCAGTCCGACCGCGTCGGCGCGCACCTTCCACACTGCGGCGATGTCGGCCGGGTCGGAGGTGACGGCGAGCGCAGTCGCCCCTGCAACGTGCGCAAGCACGTCGCGCAGCTGCTCGACCCCGGCAACGCCATCGAATTCCATCAGGAGCAACGACCCTCGTTGGAGATCGGCGCCACCGTCGCGCAGCAGCGCAGCGAGGCGCGGGAACGACGGCGAGGCGGTCGCCAACGAGATCGTTCGTTCGTCGAGGCATTCGATCGCGGTCGGCTTCGTCTCCTTCAACCGATTCGAGTCGCGGATCGCCTCCTCGAAGCTGTCGTAGGAGATGACGGCCAGGTGCGGGTCGTCGGCAACCGGTGAGAGTTCCAGCTCGATCCGTGCGATGAGAGCCAGCGTTCCCTCGGCGCCCGCCAGCAACTTGGTCGTGTCGAGATCGCCGTGACCGGTGGTTGCTCCAGTGAGGTTGTATCCCGTGAAGCCGCGCGGAATGTCGGGGAAGGCCGACCGGTCGACACCGGCGACAGCCAACCGGAGCTGCCGATGGAGGTCGCCGACGCGATCGGTGCGCGAGCACAGCACGTCGAGCTCGGCCCGATCGAGCGGTCGGAACGTCCAAGGCGTTCCGTCCGCGAGCACTGCGTCGATCGAGCGCACGTGATCGTTGGTCCGGCCGTGGACGAGCGAACCCTTGCCCGCTGCGTCGGTCGACACCATGCCGCCGATGGTGGCGCGCGTCGCCGTCGAGACGTGCGGCGCGAAGAACAAACCCTGCGGGCGAAGCTCGGCATTCAGTTGGTCCAAGACCACACCCGGCTCGACTACTGCGGTGCGGGCTGCAACATCGATCGACACGATGCTGTTCATCGCACGGCGAGTGTCGACCACGATCCCGTTGGTCAAACTCTGGCCGTTGGTGCCGGTTCCACCACCGCGAGCGACCAGCTCGAACGGTCGGTCGAGCGTGTGGTTCGCCTGAACGATGGCAACGAGGTCGTCGACAGACCGCGGCACCACCACACCTGTCGGCTCGAGCTGGTACACCGAGTTGTCGGTGCCGTAGACCACCTGCCCGGCGCGGTCGTGTTCGACGTCGCCGCAGAACCCGGCGCTGCGCAACGCTGTCTCGAAGCTCGCCAGGTGACTCACGTCCTCATGATCCCACGGCGCTTGCTCAGACCCGTCGACCCCAGCACTCGACCTGAAACTAGACCTTCTCACGGAACCGTTAGAGGGTCTAAGCTGGCAAGATGTCCGACGTGGACAACCGCACACCTCACACATTGGAGACTCCATGACCCGCATGACCCCGAGCGAAGCGTTCGTCGAGACCATGGTCGCCAACGGCGTCGACACCACCTTCGGGATCATGGGGTCGGCATTCATGGACGCGATGGACATCTTCGCCCCCGCCGGCATCCGGCTCGTGCCGGTCGTTCACGAGCAGGGAGCGGCGCACATGGCCGACGGTTACGCCCGTGTCTCGGGCCGCCACGGCGTCGTCATCGGCCAGAACGGGCCGGGCATCTCCAACTGCGTGACCGCGATCGCCGCTGCGTTCTGGGCGCACTCGCCCGTCGTCATGATCACGCCGCAAACCGGCTCGATGGGCATCGGGCTCGGTGGCTTCCAAGAAGCCAACCAGCTCCCGATGTTCGAAGAGTTCACCAAGTACCAGGGCCAGGTCGACAACGAGAACCGCATGGCCGAGATCACCGCTCGGTGCTTCGACCGCGCCCAGTCGGAAATGGGCCCGACCCAGCTGAACATCCCGCGTGACCGCTTCTACGGCGACATCGACGTCGAGATCCCCGAGCCGATGGTCCTCGACCGCGGCGCCGGTGGCGAGAAGTCGCTCGACGCCGCCGCCGAGATGCTCGCCGCTGCCGAATTCCCGGTGCTGCTGTCGGGCGGCGGTGTGGTGCAGGGCGATGCAATGGACGAGTGCATCGCACTCGCCGAGCGCCTCAAGTGTCCGGTCGTCAACAGCTACCTCCACAACGACTCGTTCCCGAAGTCGCACGAGCAGTGGTGCGGCCCGCTCGGATACCAAGGCTCGAAGGCTGCGATGAAACTCATTGCCAAGGCCGACGTGGTGATCGCCCTGGGCTCGCGGCTCGGACCATTTGGAACGTTGCCGCAACATGGCATGGACTACTGGCCTGCCGACGCCAAGATCATCCAGGTCGACGCCGACAACAAGATGCTCGGCCTCGTGAAGAAGATCTCGGTCGGTATCCACGGCGACGCCGGCGCCGCCGCCACCGCACTCGTCAAGCGCCTCGATGGCAAGACGCTGGTGTGCGACGCGACGGCTGACGAACGCCTGGCCACGATGAAGGCCGAACAGAACGCATGGGAGGCCGAACTCGACGAATGGACACACGAGAAGGACGACTTCAGCCTCGACATGATCGCGGAAGCCGAGGCCGAGCGCGACCAGGACGGCTCCAATTGGCAGCACCCGCGCCAGGTGCTGCGTGAACTCGAAAAGGCGATGCCGCCACGTGCGATGGTCTCGACCGACATCGGCAACATCAACTCTGTTGCCAACAGCTACCTGCGCTTCGATGAGCCACGGTCGTTCTTCGCACCGATGTCGTGGGGCAACTGCGGCTACGCGCTGCCCACCATCATCGGCGCCA
>CALICC010000259.1 GCA_938049325.1 uncultured Ilumatobacter sp.
GTGGGCGATTGCACCCGGGGAGTACGACCTCGTCATCGCAGCGTCCGCCGATCCCCGCGCCGAACACCACCGCATCCGCATCACCCTCACCCCCTAACGTACGTTTCACGCCTGGCGTCAAACCACATCTCGTCCGTTTCACGCCTGGCGTGTAACCACATCTCGCGCGTTTCACGCCTGGCGTCAAACCACATCTCGCGCGTTTCACGCCTGGCGTCAAACCACATTTCGCGCGTTTCACGCCTGGCGTCAAACCACAGAGTGCGGTCGCGAGATGGGGCGCTTACATTGACACGATGAATTCTGAGCAGCACTGGTGGCAGAACGCCGTGGTCTACCAGGTGTACGTCCGTTCGTTCGCCGACGCCAACGGGGACGGTGTCGGCGACCTCGCCGGCATCCGGAATCGAGTCGACTACCTCGCCGCTCTCGGCGTCGACGCCATCTGGCTCAACCCGTGCTACCCGTCACCTCAACGCGACCACGGTTACGACGTCGCGAATTATCTCGCGATCCACGACGAGTACGGCGACATGGACGAGTTCGACGCGCTCCTCGCAGAGGCAGGAGACCATGGCATCAAGATCCTGATGGACCTCGTGCCGAACCATTGCTCGAACGACTACCAATGGTTCGTCGACGCACTCGCGGCGCCGGCCGGAAGCGCCGAACGAGCACGCTTCTACTTCCGTGACGGCCGGCCATCCGACGATGGAGCCGACCCGCACGGCAACCCACCGAACAACTGGATGGCCGCGTTCGGAGGCTCCGCGTGGACCCGTGTCGCCGCCGACGACCCGCAGTGGTACCTCGGCACGTTCACGCCGCACCAACCCGACTTCGACCACACCAACCTCGACGTGCAGCAGATGTTCGCCGAGGTCCTCGAGTTCTGGTTCGATCGCGGCGTCGAAGGCTTTCGCGTCGACGCGATCAGCCCGGTCGGCAAGGACGCCAACCTGCCCGACGCGCCGCCCGTCGCCGACGGCACCGACATGCTCCAGGTCACGTGGGAGAACCCGTTCACCGTGTTCCGCCCCGAAGGTCACGACGTGTGGCGTCGGTTCCGACAGACGATCAACGACTACATGGAGCGCCACCCGGGACGCGACTTGATGATGGTCGCCGAGGCCTACATGAACGGCCGGCCTGACCTCATGGCCGCGTTCGTGAACGATGGGCAATTCCATCAGGCATTCGCGTTCGACCTTCTGCTGTCGCCCTGGGTGAAGTCCGAAATCGAGCGGGCGATCGGCGACTCGCTCGACATCATGCGCATCGGCTCCACCCCAACCTGGACGCTGAACAACCACGACGTGCAGCGTGTGGTCACCAGGCTCGGACGGGCGAGCGCCACGGACCCCAACACTGTGACGAACAACGCGCTCGTGGTGCGTGACAGCAACGTCGACGTCGACGTCGGCGAGCGACGCTCCCGAGCGTTGATCAGCTTGGCCATGGCGCTACCCGGCTCGCTGTATTTGTACATGGGAGAAGAACTCGGCTTGCCGGAGGTACTCGATGTCCCTGCCGACCGCCGCGAGGACCCAGTGTTTCACCAGACCAACGGCGAACGCATCGGCCGCGACGGCTGCCGGATTCCGCTGCCCTGGACCGACGACCCCACATCGGCGTTCGGCTTCTCGACCGTGCCGAGCGACGCATCTGCTCCCGAGCCGTGGTTGCCGCAACCGGAATGGTGGGGACAGTCTGCAGTGACAGAACTCGACGGTGTCGAAGGGTCGACGCTCGAGCTCTATCGCGAACTGATCGCCGCCCGCCGAGACCACGCGACGCCACAGGGTCTGGTGGCCGCGGTCATCCAACTCGGCGACGGACTCGTTGCCGTTCGCCGTGGCGACCTCGCCGTCGTCACGAACGTGACCGACACCGCGATCGCACTCGACATGAGCGACCCCCATCTGTCGATCGCCACCCCGGTGTTCGCGTCGGAGGGCGCCGAGATGCACACCCCCGGTGTGATTCCGCCAGACGCCACCATCTGGTTCGTCAGTTAGGCCCTCTCGGCCGCTAACACACGCGCTCCGCGCACCGACAAGACTCTGGACCGTGACCGATCGACCAGCGACGAACTCGCTCCTCAACAATCAGATCGAACCGATCACCGAGTCTGACGAGCAGATCCGCGAGATGGTGGAGCACGCCCACCTGCCCAGCTTCCTTCCGGCGCTGCTGCCAGCGCTCGCGCACGCACTCGGCGACACGTCGATCCTCACGGAGGCCTTGCGACCGGACGGCGACATGCTGCGCGACGAATCCGCCGGGCTGACTCCAGAGCAACAAGCCGAGGTGCGCCGCGTCGCGAGCGACACGCTGATCTCGGTACGCAACGGCGAACGTTCCTTCCTCGACCAGCACGCAACGGCGGCGGTCGACACCGACCAGCTTCGAGCATTGATGTCGTTCACGATCGGGTGCACGATCGACGCCGACTACGTACCGCTCATGCGCGAAGAGCTCTCGGTCACCGGCGACGACCTGCGCGCACCGCAGTGGACTGCCAACGACCTGGCACCCGGTCGCGCGTTCCCCGTCGTGGTGATCGGTGCGGGAATGTCCGGGATCCTTGCCGGCCACCGATTGAAACAAGCCGGCATCGACTTCGTCATCTTCGAGAAGAACGACGACGTCGGGGGGACCTGGCTCGAGAACACGTATCCCGGTTGCCGCGTCGACGTGTCGAACCACGTCTACAGCTATTCGTTCGCGCAACGCAACGACTGGCCGTACTACTTCTCACCACAACCCGAACTGCTCCACTACTTCCAGACATGCGCCGACGAGTTCGACGTTCGCGAACACATCCGGTTCGGCCACGAAGTCACCGCGATGACGTGGTCGGACAACGATCAACAGTGGACCATCGAGCTCGACGGACCGGACGGCGAGTCGACGCATCCGGCCGCTGCTGTGGTCAGCGCCGTTGGCCAACTGAACCGGCCGAACATGCCGTCGATCGAAGGCATGGAC
>CALICC010000260.1 GCA_938049325.1 uncultured Ilumatobacter sp.
TGCGCACGCCGCTCACCGCGTTGGCGCTCAACAACGAGGTCGTGTTGGACGCGCCACATCCGACCATCGACGACTACCGCGCAGCCGCCGAGAGAAGTCAGGCGCTGATCGACCGACTGCAGGGCACGATCGACGAACTCCTACTCCAGGGCCGCACCACGAACCTCGAACTCCAACAGGTCGACAATGACCTGATGGCGATCGTCGCTCGCGTCGGCGACCAGCACCGCGTCGTGAACCCCGCCGTGCCGATCGCAATCCGCGGCCCCCGCACACTGCGTCTCGGCATCGACGGACCAAGCGTGCAACGCGCCTTGGTCAATCTCGTCGAGAATGCCGCCCGCTACTCACCGGTCGGTGTGCCGATCGAGATCGACGTGACCGACACCGAGACGTACGCGCTGCTCTCTGTCACCGATCACGGCCCGGGCATTCCTGAAGGCGACCGCGACGCGATCTTCGAGCGGTACTACCAGGGTGAGGAGTCGGCCGGCGGCAGCGCAGGTATCGGCCTGGCGCTCGTGAAGCAGGTCGCCGAAGCGCACGGCAGCATCGACGTGGTCTCGCCGGTCGATGACGACGGCGGCACTCGCTTCACCATTACCTTCGCACCTTCGGTGCTCAAGAACTAGGCCACGAGGTCACCGGGCCGAAGCCCGTAGCACCGCTCTCCGTCGCGCCCCTCCTGAACCGTCAGCGACGAACCGAGGTGCCGTCTTTCGTCGTCTCGACGGTCCAACCTTCGGATTGCAATTCGTCGCGCAACGCGTCGGCGGTTCCGTAGTCCTTTGCGGCGCGCGCCTGGTCGAGCGCCGCAGCCTGCGCCAGGATCTCGGCCGGCACGTCGTCACCACCGCCGGCCAGTACCAGGCCGAGCGCGGAGCAGATCTCCATCACCGCGGCGACCAATGGACCCGCCGAATCGTCGCCGGCGTCGATCGCTGAGTTCGCCGACCGCACCGTGTCGAAGACCAGCGCCATCACCTTGGGTGTGTCGAGGTCATCGTTCATCGCCGAGCGGAATGCGTCGAGCACCGTCTGGTCGGGTTCGGCCGACGGGACCTTCGATGCACGCGCTGCGAACGCGTCGAGGCCTGCCAGCGACTTGACCGCGTTGTCGATCGTTGTCTGACCGAGCGCGATCGGACTGCGATAGTGCGACTGCAACAACACGAGGCGATATGCCCGCTGGTCGTAGTGCTCGATGAGGTCGAGCAAGTTCGACACGTTGCCGATGCTCTTCGACATCTTCTCACCCTCGCCGTCGACGATGAACGCGTGGTGCATCCAGTGATTGGCGAAGGTCTTGCCGAGGGCAACGGCCTGCGCACGCTCGTTCTCGTGATGCGGAAAGCGCAGGTCCTGTCCGCCGCAGTGCAGGTCGAACCCTTCGCCGAGCAGGTCGAGCGACATCACGACACACTCGCTGTGCCACCCCGGCCGGCCGTCACCCCACGGAGCGGGCCATGCCGGCTCGTCGGGCTTGGAGAACTTCCACAACACGAAGTCGGCCGGGTGCCGCTTCTGATCGGCGCCGAACACTTCCCGGTCGCCACCGCCGGCGCGCATGTCGTCGAGCGTCTGCAACGCGAGCAGCCCATAGTCGTCGACCGACTCCACGTCGAAGTACACGCCGTCGTCGGTTGTGTACGCCTTGTCCGCGGCGATCAACTCGGCGATCATCTCGACCATCTCGTCGACGTACTCGGTGGCACGCGGGATGTCGGTGGGGCGCGCCACGTTGATCCCGTCCATCGCTTCGAACCACATTGCCTCGCACTTGGTCGTGATGTCTTTCCACGGCCGGTCTTCGCGCTTGGCGCGGTTGATGATGTGGTCGTCGATGTCGGTGATGTTCGACACCAACCGCACATCGAGCCCCGTCCATTCGAGATACCGCCGCAAGATGTCGTAGCTCAGCGTCGCTCGTCCATGACCGAGGTGCGCCGGCCCGTACACGGTGGGTCCACAGAGATAGATACTGACCTTGCCGGGTTCGCGCAGCGCGAGCTCGCGGACGGACCGGGACACGGTGTCATACAGGTGCAGCACACGCCCGATCCTACGACGCTCCCACGCCGCGAGCGCCGACCGTTTCGCTCGACTCGTACGTCGCGGATCGTCAGAGGGCCAAGACCGGAATCAGCGACGCCCCACCCGTTTCTGGAGCGAGCGCGATCCCCACGCCGACCACGAGTACGACGGCCCCGACGGCGAGCAGTTCGTCGGCCCACACCTCGTACCACGCGGGCTCATCGACCGGCTCGGGGGCAGGCACCGCGTTCGGAAGACACGACACGGCAAGCGAGTAGCCCAGCGCGCCGGTGACCTTGGCGGGGCCGTCGGGCGTGTCGACGTCGTAGTCGACATCGGCGGTGCCCTTGAACTTGAGGGTGTTCGGAAAGACGTACTCGACGCTGTTCTGGTCGAAGCTCACACCAACCGACCCCGTAATCGTCGGCGAGTCGGTGCCGATCCCGGAGATCGAGACGTTCTCGGTCAGCGGGCCGAGTGACGCTCCCGCCGACTGCCGAAACGACGAGTCGTTGAGCTGCGCGGTGAGACCGGGCACGCTCTGTTGGAATTCGATCTTCAGCGTTCCGGTCAAGGTCAATTCCTGGGTACACGTCACCGCAGGGGTGGCGGTCACCCCTTCGGCCAGCGGGATCGTCGGCATGGTGTATTGGAATGTCGGCATTCCGACGTCGGCAGATGGATCCACGACCACACCGTTGTCGACCGGCGCCTCCGACTCCTGCGCAGTCGCGCTTGGGTCTGAGAGGAGGTACGCCCAGGTCGACTCACGTACGTCGCCATCGGCAGGGTCGATCCCGGCCGCGAGCTGCACGTCGTACACAGCCTCCGCGAGTTGCTGGGTGTACATCCCGTCGGCCTCGCCGTGCCACTCACCACGTTGCGCCATGACCTGCTGGAGGTAGGTGACCCACTCATCGCAGGTTCCGTCGAGATCGCTTCGATACAGATCGGGTTCTCCTGACATCCCCCGATCGTCTCAATGATTGCCGCGAGACCCCAGGGAACTTCGGGCAACCATTCGTGCAACACCCACCGCTCTCGCGAGACAGAGCCGGTCGCGACGAACGCGCATCGATAGCCTCGGGCCCTTATGGCGAACATTCCCGACAAGCCGACACTCGACGGCATCGAACACCGCTGGGCCGCCCAGTGGGACACCGATGGCACCTACGCGTTCGACGCCACGGCCGTACGGGAGAACGTCTTCTCGATCGACACACCTCCGCCGACGGTGAGCGGCTCGCTGCACGTGGGCCACGTGTTCAGCTACACCCACACCGACACGATCGCCCGCTATCAGCGCATGGCCGGCAAGTCGGTCTTCTACCCCATGGGCTGGGACGACAACGGTCTGCCGACCGAGCGCCGCGTGCAGGCGTACTACGGCGTGCGCTGCGATCCGTCGGTGCCGTACGAAGAGGGGTTCGAACCACCGTTCCGCGGCGATCCCCCGAAGAAGCACCAGGCCATTCCGATCTCGCGCCCGAACTTCCTCGAGCTGTGCGACGAACTCGTCGAGATCGACGAAGAGCTGTTCGAAGACCTGTTCCGCCGACTGGGCCTTTCGGTCGACTGGACGCTGAAGTACGCCACGATCGACGAACGGTCGCGACGCATCAGCCAGCGCGCGTTCCTGCGCAACGTCGCCCGCGGCGAGGCGTACACACAAGAAGCGCCGACGCTGTGGGACATCGACTTCCGCACCGCTGTGGCGCAGGCCGAAGTGGTCGACAAGAACCGACCGGGCGCCTATCACAAGATCGCGTTCGCGAAGACCGACGGATCGGGATCGATCGACATCGACACCACTCGTCCGGAGCTGCTCGCCGCATGCGTGGCGCTCGTCGCTCATCCCGACGACGAACGCTTCCAACCGCACTTCGGCACCACGGTGAAGGTGCCGCTGTACGGCCAAGCGGTCGAAGTGCGCGCCCACGAACTCGCCCAACCCGACAAGGGCACCGGCATCGCCATGATCTGCACGTTTGGTGACACCACCGACGTCACCTGGTGGCGCGAACTCGCACTCGACATGCGCGTGATCATCGGCCGTGACGGCCGGATCCTTCCCGACGTGCCCGCCGACGTCGACCCTGACAAGTACGCCGACATCATCGGCAAGTACCCGAACCAAGCGCAACGCATCGTCGTCGAGCAGCTCACCGAGTC
>CALICC010000261.1 GCA_938049325.1 uncultured Ilumatobacter sp.
AGGCTCCGCCGACCCGGTCAGCGGGCCATGGGGACGGTCGGGCGACCACCTGCTGCTCCTCTACACCGGTGGCACCACCGGCATGCCGAAGGGCGTGATGTGGCGTCAGGACGACGTATTCGGCGCACTCGACGCGAACAACAAGCTCCGCATGCCACCCGAACAGGATCTCGGCGCCGCCCGTGACCGCATCACGAAGGCCGGGCCGCGCAACATGCCAGGCGCCCCGCTCATGCACGGGACGGGTCTGTTCAACGCGATCAGCAACCTGATGCTCGGTGGCTCGATCACGACGATGGAAGGCACCAGCTTCTCGCCCGAGGTGTTCCTCGACACCGTCGAGCAGCAGCGCATCGGCTCCACGTCGATCGTCGGCGACGCATTCGCCAAGCCGATCCTGCGAGCCCTCGACGCCGAGCCCGGCCGCTGGGACATTTCCTCGTTGCGCGTGATCGTCTCGTCGGGAGTGATGTGGTCGAAGGAAACCAAAGACGGCCTCCTGCGGCACAACCCGCGTCTGATCATGGTCGACTCGCTCGGCTCGTCTGAGGCCGTCGGCATGGCGACCAACACCACGACCAACGCGTCGGGTGGCGACACTGCGCGATTCCAACTCGGACCGCTCACCCGCGTTGTCACCGACGACGGCCGTGACGTCGAGCCCGGCTCAGATGAACTCGGTCGCGTCGCACTTCGTGGCCGCACTCCGATCGGGTACTACAAGGACGAGAAGAAGTCGGCCGAGACCTTCGTGACGATCGATGGCGAGCGGTACTCGATCCCCGGCGACTACGCCACCGTCGGCGCAGACGGTTCGATCAACCTGAAGGGTCGCGGCAGCCAGTGCATCAACACCGGCGGTGAGAAGGTGTACCCCGAAGAAGTCGAAGAGTGCCTCAAGCTGCACGACACCGTGGTCGACGCTGCCGTGGTCGGTCTCCCGGACGAGAAGTGGGGCGAGGCGATCAACGCATTGGTGGAGCTCCGTCCCGGAGCCACGCTCGATGTCGACGCGCTCACCGCACACGTGAAACAACACCTAGCCGCCTACAAGGCACCCAAGCACGTGTTGGAGATTTCGACGGTCGGCCGAGCCGCGAACGGCAAGCTCGACTACAAGAACCTCAAGCTCGTCGCCGCAGGCGACGCGTAAGCCACGACCCGCCGCGTAACATCGCGCGATGCCCTCAGCAGCTCACGCCGACTTCGATTGGCGCGCGTTCGACGCGGTCCTGTTCGATCTCGACGGCGTCATCACTCCCACGGCCGAGATCCACGAACACGCCTGGGGTGAACTGTTCGCTCCCTACGACTACAGCGAAGCCGACTACCTCCAGTACGTCGACGGCAAGCCGCGCTACGACGGTGTTCGATCGTTCCTCGAGAGTCGCAACATCACGCTGCCCGACGGCAACCCGAGCGACGCGCCCGGCGATGCAACCGTCTGCGCAATGGGCAACCGCAAGAACGAGCTGTTCAACCTGATCCTCGACCGAGATGGAATCGCGGCCTACCCGGGATCGCAGGCGACTCTCGACCTCCTCGAACAACTCGAGATCCCCGCGGCAATCGTGTCGTCCTCGAGAAACGCCGTCCCCGTGCTGCGCGCCGCGGGGCTCAGCGAACGATTTGATGTCGTCGTCGACGGCGTGGTCGTTGCCGACCTCGGCCTCGACGGCAAGCCGGCGCCCGACGGATACCTCCTCGGCGCCGAACGACTCGGCACCTCGCCCGAGCGCACGGTTGTGGTCGAAGACGCGGTCTCGGGCGTGGCCGCCGGAGCCAACGGCAAGTTCGCGGTGACCATCGGCGTCGACCGTGGTGCCGGGGCCGACGTCTTGCTGCGCAACGGGGCCACCTTCGTGGTCAACGACCTCGGCGAACTTCTCCCGAACGATCACGCCACGGCAACAGGAGCACACTGATGGCGTTCAACCAGCTGACCCCGCCCAACGGCCTCGAGCCGCACCGGTTTCCGGTCGAGCCCTGGCGTCTCGTCGAAACGGAGTACGGCGCCGACGATCTCGGTCACACCGAGACGTTGTTCGGCGTCGGCAACGGATACCTGGGTATGCGAGCGAACCCCGAAGAGGGTCGTGATGCGCACGCGCACGGCACCTATATCAACGGCTTCCACGAGACCTGGGACATCCAACACGCCGAGAACGCGTTCGGCTTCGCGAAGGTCGGCCAGACCATCGTCAACGTCCCTGACGCCAAGCTGCTGAAGCTGTACGTCGACGACGAACCGCTCCTCCTCGCCAACGCGGACCTCGAGAGCTACGAACGAGCCATCGACTTCCGCTCCGGCGTGCTGACTCGCGACCTGATCTGGCGAACACCGGGCGGCAAGCGGGTCCACGTCCGGTCGAGTCGAATGGTGTCGATGAGCGAGCGTCACCTGGCGGTGATGACCTTCGAGGTCACAATGCTCGATGAGAGCGCACCCGTCGTGATCTCGTCGCAACTCCTCAACCGTCAGGATGGACAAGACGAGTATCACGTTCCCGATGCCGCGCTCGGCGAGGGCGACGAGGAGCACGATCCGCGCCAGGCCAGCAGTTTTCAACATCGAGTGCTGCAGAACACGTCACGACGCAACACCACCGACGAGCACGGCGCCGGTGACGTCATTCTCGGCTACACCTGCACCAACAGTGCCATGACGCTGGCCTGCGGCTATCGCCACTCGATCGCTGGGCCAGCAGAGACGAGCGTGGCGACCACCATGGAGGCCGATCTGGCGAAGACCGTCGTCGAAACACACCTCGATGCGGGCCAAACGGTCTCGATCACGAAGTACGTCTCGTACCACACGTCGACGGGGGTCCCCTGTGAAGAGCTCGCCGACCGCTGCGAGCGCACGCTGCACCGATCTGGCGATGCCGGACTCGATGCGCTTCGCGCCGAACAGCGTTCGACGCTCGATGCGTTCTGGTCCGCGGGCGACATCGAGATCGAAGGCGACGACACCGCCCAGCAAGCCGTGCGGTGGAACCTGTTCCAGCTTGCTCAAGCGTCGATCCGCACACAAGAACAGGGCATCGCCGCCAAGGGCATCACCGCCGGCGGGTACGACGGCCACTACTTCTGGGACACCGAGGTATACGTCCTTCCGTTCCTCGCGTACACGGACCCGATCGCAGCACGCAAGCTGCTTCGGTTCCGCTGGCGCATGCTCGACGCGGCACGTCGGCGAGCGGCCGTGCTCGACCAGAAGGGTGGGCTCTATCCATGGCGAACGATCAACGGCGAGGAGGCGTCGGCCTACTACGCAGCCGGCACCGCGCAGTACCACATCAACGCGGCGGTCGCGTTCGCGCTCGCGCGCTACCTCGATGCCACCGGCGATATCGAGTTCTTGGCGAATGAAGGTTCTGAAATCCTCGTCGAGACGGCCCGACTGTGGGCCGACCTCGGCTTCTACGCTTCGAACAACAGCGGCTCGTTCCACATTCACGGCGTGACTGGGCCCGACGAATACACGACCGTCGTCAACGACAACTGCTACACGAACGTGATGGCGCGCTTCAACCTCCGCTACGCGGCGCGCACCATCCGCTTACTCGCCGAGTGGAACCCGGATGCGTTCGAGTCGCTCCGACGCAACACGGATCTCCGCCTCGACGAACTCGATGCCTGGGACGCGGCGGCCGACGCCATGTTCATCCCGTACGACGAAGCACGCGAGATCCATCCACAAGACACCGCGTTCCTCGATCTCGAACCGTGGGACTGGGAGGGTGTTCCGGCCGGCAAATACCCGCTGCTGCTGAACTTCCATCCGCTCGTGATCTACCGCCATCAGGTGTTGAAGCAGGCCGACGTGGTGCTGGCCATGTACCTGCGATCGCAACACTTCTCCGACGAACAAAAGCGGCGCAACTTCGATTTCTACGACCCGATCACCACGGGCGACTCGTCACTCTCGGCG
>CALICC010000262.1 GCA_938049325.1 uncultured Ilumatobacter sp.
CGGGCACTCGAACGGCGGCAACTTCGGGGCAACCAGCGACAGGTCGAATGCTGCGGCCCTGCCGACTTCGGCAGCCATCTCGACCGCACCCGGGTAGCGGCGAAACCGTTGGAGCTGTTCGACGCCGGACCGGAGATGGGCACTCCCTGCCGAGGGCAGCCACGCGTCGACCTCGGCCAGGCTTCGTCGTGATCGGACCGCCGCGAGTGCGGTGGCCAGTCGACGCTGAGCGGGCGTGGCGTAATGCACGTTGTTGGTCGCAACACATTCGACTCCGACCTGTTGGGCAAGTTCGTACAAGCCGTCGTTGCGGGCGGTGTCGGCCGGATCACCGTGATCCCACAGTTCGACGAGCACCCGGTCTCGACCGAAGGCGCTGACCAGTCGTTCAAGTTCGTATCGAGCCGCCTCGATACCGCTGTTGACCAGTGCCGCTGGCACCGCACCCTTCCGGCAGCCGGTGAGCACCCAGCCGTGTGTTCCGTTCGGCCCGACCAGACCGTTGTCGGTTCCGCCCGCACTCCCATTGCCGACGAGGTCGTCGAACGCGAACTGCGGCGCACCCTTCTCCCCCGCCAGGTGGCCCTGGCTCAAGATGCGCGCGAGCCGGGCATAACCGTCGGGGCCGTCCGCGAGGATGACGAGGTGTGAGCCCGCCGGATCAGGAGCGTGTGAATCCGGGACGAGACCGGTGTCGATCTGCATCTGCGTGTTGGCTTCGGATCGCGCGACCGAGCGGTCGAGCAAGCTTCCATCGGCACGGGCGGTCAGCGTGATCTCGGTACCGAACACCGTGGGCAATCCGACCGCCTTGGCTGCTTCGGCGAAACGAACAACGCCGTAGAACCCGTTGTGGTCGGTAACGGCGAGCGCCTCGAGCCCGAGCCGCGCGGCTTCGGTGGCCAACTCCTCAGGGTGAGAAGCACCGTCGAGAAACGAGAAGTTCGAGTGGCAGTGCAGCTCGGCATATGGCACGTTGCCGGGGCGCGCCAAGCCGCTGGTGAAGTCGGACGGCGCTTCGAACGGCTGCCGCTTTCGGCTCCATGCCGGCCCGTCACCACCACCATTCCACGACGGCGAACCAGGGGCGCGCCCGTCACGACCGGTGCCCTTTTCCTGCGGTTGCTTCCGTCGCACCCGAGACCCGGAATCAGAAAGCGTTGCCTCCAGTTCGCTCCATGACCAGGACGGGTTGTTGAATCCCATCCCCCACATCATCGAACACATGTACTAAGAACACAAGTTCGATCGCATTTCTCCTTGCCAGCATGTCGAGACATCACAGACCAGTTCACCGGCGAGCGACACGACTGGGCCAGATTGCCTTGATCGCACCTTGAGCGCACGGTCGTACCTTGCGCTCCATGACGAATCTCATCGATCTGGCAGCAACGACACCCACGCCCACACTCGCATCACGCTCTGCTCCCCGTCAGAAACGACGTGCGGCATACGCCGCAGCAGCAGCGGCCGCCGGGGCCTCGATACTCGTCGCACCACAGTTCGTCTCCGGTGCCGCGACCAGCACCGAAACCGTCTTCGTTCCCGTTGCACCATGCCGGCTGGTCGACACCAGGCCGGGCGACCCGAATGTCGGACCGGTTGCCGCTCCGATCGGTGCCGGCCAAGACGCGACGTTCACCGCGTGGGCAAGCGGCGACGCCAACTCACTCTGCGACATCCCTGAGACAGCCAGCGCGATCGCAACGAACGCCACTGCCGTCGGCCCGACCTCACGCACCTTCATCACCCTGTACCCCGCTGACGTCACCAACCCCGGAACCTCGAATCTCAACGTGGTCGCAGGCGCGGCGCCGACGCCCAACTCAGCCAACATCCCGCTTTCGGCCGACGGCAAGTTCAACGTGTTCAACAACGCCGGTTCCGTCAACATGATCATCGATGTCAACGGGTACTACCAGCCTTCCGCCACCGGCGGTACCGGACCCGCCGGCCCGCCTGGGGCACCAGGCGAACCGGGCCCACCCGGTGACGACGGCGCGCCGAACCGCATCAGCAACGAGCAGATCGCCACCCTCGCCTGGCGCGATGATCCTGGAGCCCCAGCCACCATCGACGTCGGTGCGAACCCGGGTGGAATCGCCTACGACGGCACCAGCCTCTACGTCACCAACCAGAACGATGACACCGTTTCGGTGATCGACCCGGCAACCAATGCCATCATCACGACCATCGACGTCGTGAACCGGCCAACCAGGATCGCGTACAACGGCAGCCACCTCTACATCACCCACTTCGACGACGACGTCGTGTCGGTCATCGACCCGGCCACCAACATTCCCGTTGGACCCCCGATCGCCGTGGGTTCCAACCCGATCGAAATCGCATCGACCGCCACCGCTGTCTACATCACCAACAGCGACTCCGGCACCGTGTCGGTCATCGACGCCGCGACCAACACCGTCAGCGAGACGATCGATGTCGGCTTCGACGCACGCGGCATCGCGTACGACGGCACGAATC
The DNA here is from genome assembly GCA_938049325.1 of uncultured Ilumatobacter sp. Taxonomy (GTDB): domain Bacteria; phylum Actinomycetota; class Acidimicrobiia; order Acidimicrobiales; family Ilumatobacteraceae; genus Ilumatobacter_A. The sequence continues at coordinate 2,485 of CALICC010000262.1, forward strand.
TCTACGTCACTCGGCCGCAGTCGGGCACGGTCGTCGTCATCGACCCGACGACCAACACCGTCATCGGAGATCCAATCGACGTCGGCACCGGCACCGGCCCCGCAGCGATCGCGTTCGACGGCAACAACTTCTACGTCCTCAACGGATTCAACGACACCGTCTCGGCGATCGACCCCACAACCAGAACCGTCATCGGAGATCCGATCGCCCTCGACGGCACGCCGATCGACATCGCCTACGACGGCACGAATTTCTACGTCACCAACCGCGATGACGACACCGTCTCAGTGATCGACCCGGCAACCCGAACCGTCACCGGCGCACCCATGCTCGTCGGTGACGGTCCAACGCAGATGATCTACGACGGCACGAACCTGTATGTCGTCAACCGAGCCGACGACGCGGTGTCGAAACTGCTGCCGCGTTGACACTCGGCTGCACACCTCACCGACACCTCACTGATACCTCACTGCACACCGAGCTGAACACCCTCGCCGCACACCTCACAGCGCACCGAGCTGCACACCCTCGCCGCGAATCCATGCTCCCGCCTCATCTCTCGCTGCTGGTCCACACCTA